>NZ_DQDX01000047.1:11960-21942 GCF_003525665.1 Flavobacterium sp. | reverse complement strand
ATTTTTAATTATAATTTTTTAGATTAACTGCAATATAAGTCGATGAAATGCACGAAATTTGATTAGTTTTTTTTTAACAATTACATTTATTTTTAATGATTTTTCAAATTAGCATTAATTTTCTTACAATTATTTTTTATTTGAAACAAAAATATTTTACAAATAACACCAACAAAAGGCAATACCATGGCATCATTACATCCATTTTATAATTGGACAAAAGATTTAAAAGAAGACGGAGAAAAACTTCCAGTATTATTTATTGGTCACGGTTCGCCAATGAACGGAATTGAAGACAATGAGTTTTCTAGAACGTGGGCAAAATTTGGTAGAGAAATTCCAAAACCTAAAGCTGTTTTAGTTATTTCTGCACATTGGTTGACTAACGGAACTCACATAACTGCAATGAATAATCCAAAGACAATTCACGATTTTGGAGGTTTTCCGCAAGCATTGTTTGATGTAGAATATCCTGCAAAAGGAGATCCAGAATTGGCGAAATTCACTTCAGAATTAATAACTTCTACCAATGTTGGTTTGGACCACGATTGGGGTTTAGACCATGGAACTTGGACCGTTGTGCGACACATTTATCCAAATGCAGACATTCCAGTCTTGCAATTGAGTATTGATTATAGTAAACCTGCACAATATCATTATGATTTGGCAAAACAATTGGCTTCACTTCGCAAAAAAGGAGTTCTAATTATTGGAAGCGGAAACATGGTTCACAATCTAGGAATGGTTGCGTGGGACAAACTTCAAGAACCTGAATATGGCTATGATTGGACAATTGAAATGAATACCATTTTCAAGGAAAAAATTGGTAATAATGATTTCAAATCGCTAATAGAATATGAAAAGTTAAATAAAGCGGCAAAACTCGCCATCCCAACTCCAGATCATTATTTTCCTCTAATTTATTCGATTGCTTTACAAGACAACAATGACGAAGTTAGTTTCTTTAACGATAAACCAGTTGGAGGTTCATTAACAATGACTTCTGTGAAAATTGGATAACAAAAAAGGTAAGCATCACACTTACCTTTTTCAATTAAATCACTTCAATCTTCGGATTTATTTTTCTGATTTCTTCAATGAAAACATCGCTTTTTATTGGAGAAATAAATAAGTCGTCAAATTTATTATAGGTTATTATAAAACCTTTCGTATCCAATGCCGGTTTCAACGTTACTGGAACATACAAACCCGAATGTCGTTTTATTTTTTGAATATTTTCAATGTCAATTCTTCCTCTAAATGGTCCAGAACGGTACAATAAAAAATGATTTTTTATAACATATCTTGTGTCCAATAAAACCCAAACGATAAATCCAATTACCAACGATAGTATAATAATAGGTAGTAATGGCAACTCATTCTCGGTAATTCCCAAATACAAGACAACAACCATAAATAGTACGATTGCCCATAAAAACAGAACGGTGAATGTGTTTTTTGTTGATAGAAATCGTTTCATTTTTATAATCCTAATTTAGATTTTGTCGTTTTTGTTAATCCGTCTTTGTGCAATAAAACCGAAATACTTTTTAATTTCATATAAGAAACACTCATATAAACATAACCTTCTTTACCCGATTTTGTTCCCCAAGAATTTTTTACTTTATAGTACATTTTTCCAGTTTGATCTTTTACTTTTCCAACAATGTGCATCAAATGATCGTCGGTTGTAGTCAAGTTTTCAAATTCCGCTTGACGGTATTCTGGCGAAATTACTTTCTCTGGTTTGATTTCTGTTGTAATTACTTTGGCATCAGTATCATTTTCTGCAATAACAGCAACACCATTTTTTCCTGAGAAGGTATTTTCAGATACATCGCAATCTAAAGCAATCGTATATCCATTATCTAATGCATTATCGATATTTTGAACGTATTCATCTAATGGTAAATTATAAAAAGTTCCGTTAGAAAAATTATCTGGAATATCTAATAAGAAGGTTTTGTAAAAAGGCTCATTAGTAAAAGACGAAATTGTAACATAATCAGCTGTTTTCAATTTGGTCATCTCCAAGAAACTTTTTGGCGTATATTTTTTTCCTTCGTATGTAAAATCGGTTACATTTTTACCTATATATACATCAAGAACTGCATTTACCGCTTCTTTCCATTGTGGAGATAATTTTGCTCCAGGATTGGCAACATAAGTTTTTAACATTGATTCTAAAACCGCAGTCATTTCGGCATGATTGTGAGCGTTGTTAGTACCAATTAATCCAGAGTAAACACTATTTGGAACCAAACCAAAATCTTCTGCAGAATTAATCACATCATGAGCTAAACCGCCTTCGCCAAATTGAGCTTTCCCTTGTCGCATAACATAATTCCATGCTTTTTTAGGATAAGTATTTCGAACATTATACATCTCAGACAAGTCGATTTTTTTTCCCGTCAAGCGGATGATTTCGGCCTCCAAAAATGACGTTGTTGAAAAACTCCAACAAGTTCCTGTATTGTCTTGTGAAATTACAGGATTGGCTTCGATGTCTTTAATTGTTTGAAATTCATACGTTTGTGCGAAACCTCCAAAACTAATTGCTAATAATGCGATGCTTAAAATATTTTTTTTCATAATGAAATAAGAATGGTAATAGTGGTATTATCTAATTTTTGGTTTATTTTTACGCTAAATTAATACAAATTAGTATTCAAATACATTTTTAACAAAAATAGTTTTCAATGAGTGCAATCAATTGGGTAACCGCAAAAGAATTTGAAGATATAACTTATAAAAAATGCAATGGTGTTGCGAGAATCGCTTTCAATAGGCCAGACGTTCGGAATGCATTTCGACCAAAAACCACAGCCGAATTATTACAAGCTTTTCACGATGCGCAAGAAGATACATCTATAGGTGTAGTTTTACTTTCTGCAGAAGGTCCAAGTTCTAAAGACGGAGTTTATTCGTTTTGTTCTGGTGGCGATCAAAAAGCGCGTGGTCATCAAGGTTACGTTGGCGACGATGGTTATCACAGACTTAATATTTTAGACGTGCAACGATTAATTCGTTTTATGCCGAAAGCGGTAATTTGCGTTGTTCCAGGTTGGGCTGTTGGTGGCGGACATAGTTTGCATGTAGTTTGCGATTTAACTTTAGCAAGTAAAGAACACGCCATTTTTAAACAAACCGATGCTGATGTAACTAGTTTTGACGGAGGTTATGGATCGGCGTATTTGGCCAAAATGGTTGGTCAGAAAAAAGCTAGAGAAATTTTCTTTTTAGGACGAAATTACTCAGCTCAAGAAGCTTTCGAAATGGGAATGGTAAATGCTGTAATTCCACACGATGAATTGGAAGATACCGCTTATGAATGGGCACAAGAGATCTTGGCAAAATCACCAACATCTATAAAAATGCTAAAATTTGCCATGAATTTAACCGACGACGGAATGGTTGGTCAACAAGTTTTTGCAGGCGAAGCAACTCGATTGGCCTACATGACCGACGAAGCTAAAGAAGGAAGAGATGCTTTTCTTGAAAAACGCAAACCTAATTTTGATAAAAAGTGGTTACCTTAGTTTAGTGTTCAGTTTTCAGTTTTCAGTTTTCAGATAGCAGATGACAGATTTCAGATAGCAGATTTCAGTTTAACCCACACAGTTTGTCATTCCGTAGGAATCTCAATAGTGAAGCAATTAATTTGAAATTTGAGCAAACAATATGTATTAATAATAGTTTACCATGGAAGAATTCACCAACGATACAATAGATACAAAACAACTTCCTCGATATGAGTCGGTTGAATTAACTTCGCTGCATAAAAATTATTGGAAAGTACTATTGATTAGTAATGCTATTATTTTTTCAATTATTGCGATCGTCATGATTTTCTTGTGGATGAATATTGAAGATTCACAAGAATTCAGTCCGTTTTTGGTATTTGGAATTTTTCTTGTAATTGTAAATGGTTCCTTTTTTTTAAATCGAATTTCATTCAAGAAAAAAGCTTATGCTTTTAGAAATCACGATGTAATTTACAGAAGCGGACTTATCGCAACAAATACAATGGTAATTCCATACAATAGAGTCCAACACGTTGCTCTTCACGAAGGATTTTTATCAAGATATTTTGGTTTAGCCAAAGTAGAAATTTTTACTGCTGGTGGAACAGCAAGTGATATTGAAATTCCGGGAATTGCTAAAGAAGAAGCCGAAAACATCAAGCAATTGCTAATGGGTAAAATCCAAAAACAATTATAATGGAAACCAATTTCGATAAACCGCAACGTCAATCTTCCATCGGAGTTTTGGTCATGTTTGTTGATTCCTTGCAAAAATTTGGCAGGGCTTTTTTTCCTATTATTGTAATTTATTTTTTTAAAGCAGAATCGTTAAGCAAACTTTATTTGTACATCGGTTTAGTCGCAATTGTGCTTGTAATTGCAGTAATTGCTTACTTAAGTTTTATAAATTTTACCTTTTATATTGACGATGAAAACGACGAATTTATTGTGAATGAAGGAATTATCAATAAAACTAAAACAACAATTCAACTTAATAGAATTCAGCAAGTTAATATTCAGCAATCTTTAATTCAGAGAATTATTGGAGTTTATGCATTAAATGTTGATACTGCTGGAAGCGATAATAAAGAAGGGAATATCAAAGCAATTTCTCATTCAGTTGCATTAGCTTTAAAGGCAAAATTACTTGACAATGAAGCCCGCAAAGAAATAATTTCTTCAGATGAAGTTCCAATTAAAGAGGTAAAATCAGACAATTACCCATTTTTAAAAATTGATTTCTTAAGCCTGCTAAAAGTTGGAATCACTTCCAATTATGTGCGAAGTTTCGGTTTAATTCTAACGTTTTTCTTTACAATATTTGAAAACCTACGAAACATTGGAAAAGAAGATTTAATAGATGAAAGAGCAATCGATGGTTTTGTAGAAAACAATTCGGCTTTTTATCTTATTTCAGTATTTATTTTGGGGATGTTTTGTGTTGTTTTTGTAATTAATATCAGTCGAACTTTAATCAAATATTTCAATTACAATATTACTAAACAAAAAGGTTCCTTGTTATTGTCGTACGGATTGATAAACACGCAAAGCACCATTTTAAAGCCAGAGAAAGTTCAAATTGTAAACATTTCAAGAAATTTCTTTCAGAAAAAATTGAATGTTCTCGAAATCAAAATCAAGTTAGCCATTAGTGACGAAAGCAAACAAAAAAAATCATTAATTGAGATACCAGGTTGCAATGAAAACGAACGTGATGAAATTTTGAAACTCATTTTCAGGCAATTACCCGAAAAAGGAGTGATGATGAAACCTAATTTCCGTAAATTAGTTTTTTCAATTTTTCTAACTATTGTACTACCTTTATCAGGATTTTTTATCTTTGGTAAATATATAAATGCAGAAGCGTTTAAGTTTTCGAATTTGGCGGTTTTTTACACCTTGTTCTTTTTAACAATTCATTATTTCGGATTTAGAAATTACCGATTATACATCAACGAGAATCATATTATAAAACAAAGTGGCGCTTGGGATATTGACAACGAAATCATCGAAATAGGAAAAATTCAAGCCATTACAACATCACAATTATTTTGGCATAAAAACCTCAATATTGGTTCGTTAACATTGCATACCGCTGGAGGAAATTTATCTTTTCAGTTAGGAAATTACACTAAAATTAAAGAATACGTCAATCTTTGGTTGTACGAAATAGAAACATCAAATAGTAATTGGATGTAATAACAATTTTAGATATTAGATTTTAAATATCAAATATCTATTTTGCATAAAACTATATCTAATATCTAAAAATTTAATATCAAATATAAAATGAAACACTGGATTGAAGCCGCACGAGTAAGAACATTACCATTATCAATTTCGGGTATTTTGGTAGGTAGTTTTTACGCTATGTCGCAAGGATTTTTCAATTGGAAAATTGTAGTTCTTGCACTTTCTACAACATTAGGTTTGCAAATACTTTCCAACTTTGCAAACGATTATGGCGACGGAGTGAAAGGCACAGACAACGACGATCGAGTAGGACCAAAACGCGCCATCCAAAGCGGATTAATTACGCCTGGAGCAATGCGTTATGCCATTTTTATTACTGCATTTCTAACGTTTGTTTCGGCAATGTTGCTCATTTATTTCTCCTTCAAAGGAAAATATTTATTATATTCCATAATCTTTTTTGTGTTAGGAATTTTGGCAATTGCATCGGCAATTCGTTATACAGTTGGTAAAAATCCTTATGGTTATCGCGGTTTAGGCGATGTATTTGTCTTCACATTTTTCGGTTTAGTGAGTACTTTCGGAATCTATTTTATGTTTTCTAAACAAATAGATTGGCTACTGTTTTTACCAGCAACGGCAATTGGTTTCTTGAGCGTAGGAGTTTTAAATTTAAACAACATGCGCGACGAAGAATCCGATAGAAAATCCAATAAAAATACAATTGTGGTAAAAAATGGTGGCGCTTGGGCAAAGAAATATCATTTTTTCTTAATCATTTCAGCAATGGTTTTAGTTCTTTTATTTGCATTATTTTTCGATTTGTATCGTGATCCAAACCCAGGATTCAATTTTGATATTTACCTTTTCCTAATTGCTTATTTACCATTATCATCCCATTTAATTAGAGTTTACAAAAACAGAGAACCTAAATTATTAGATCCAGAGTTAAAACGATTGGCTTTAAGCACGTTTTTATTATCAGTTTTACTATCATTATCATTGATCTATTTTCTTTCAGATATGCTAATTTATTATACCAATTAATATGAAAATTAAATTCTACGGTCACGCTTGCATCGGAATCGAAGTAAGCGGAAAACACATTTTAGTCGATCCATTCATCACAGGAAATCCAAAAGCAGCACATATTGATATCAATACAATTAGTGCCGATTATATTTTACTAACTCACGCACATCAAGACCATATTCTTGATGTAGAAGCCATCGCAACACGCACAAACGCAACCATTGTTTCTACTTACGAAGTAGCAACTTACTACGGAAATAAAGGATTTAATTACCATCCAATGAACCACGGCGGAAGCTGGAAATTTGATTTCGGTCGCGTAAAAGTCGTAAACGCAATCCATTCAAGCTCGTTTCCAGACGGATCGTATGGCGGAAATCCAGCCGGATTTGTAATAGAAGGCGAGCACAAAAACATCTACATTTCGGGCGATACAGCGCTTACAATGGACATGAAACTCATTCCAATGCGCACCAAACTTGATTTAGCGATACTTTCAATCGGAAACAATTTCACTATGGACGTTGAAGATGCCATAATTGCCTCAGATTTTGTCGATTGTGACAAAGTTCTTGGCGTACATTTCGACACTTTCGGATACATAGAAATCAACCACGACGACGCCAAGAAAAAGTTTTTCGACGCAGGAAAAGACCTAATGTTACTAGAAATTGGCGAAAGTATCTCGCTATAATTTAATAGACTAATTATTTTCTGAAGCGAATGGCACGCGAATTGTTGTAGTCCATTTTCCTGCTTTACGCAATATCTTTTATTTTGTTGCCAATAGAATCTCCATAGGCAACAAAATAAAAGGATATTTGCTACAATCAGGGCTAGTTAGTAATTGTCTTACACAAAATCAAGATGTCAAAAAAACTTTATCTTATACTTTCACTATTCGTTTCAATAGGTTCAACCGCGCAGTCCAAAGACGGTTATTGGGATAATATTAGAACCACAAACGAAACCATAATTCTAAAAGCAGGCGAGAAGAAATTCATAAAATCGGCCAACTTCCCAGAAGGAACAACCGAAGTAGTTTACCGAATTACAATGCTCGATGACAACCAAAAAATATCCAGCAGTTTGGTATCCGTTTTAAAATCAATTCCAGATCCAACAGGCATTAGTCAAGGAACGGCTGGAGCTGTTTTTTTACTTTCAACAATTTCCGGTGACGATAAGTGTAAATACGCTATATATCAAAATGTTATAGATGTAGAAAACTACATAAAAACAGGTAAAAACACCAATGCATGTTTCGTGCAAAGCAAACCAATCAATAAAGAAGCAAAACTGCTTTCTACAAGTTCCAAATGTCTTTTAGGCAATATAGAAAACCTCTATTTTACCTTTGAAAGCAACAATTGGATTATGAATCAAAAGATAGTTTTAGAAATCGTTCCGTGGGTTGATGTAAAATCAAGTCGCGGCTGGAATCCTGAAACCAAAAAAGAATTACTAACCATTGCTCAAAAACAAGAAGTAGTAAAATCGCTTTCAAAAAAGGATGAATTCTACGCCATTTTCATTGAAAACGTTGGTGCAAAATACAAATACAGCGAGTTCAAACAATTGATTTCGGTAGAAAAAAACAGAGCAATCGAACAATCAGTTGAGGAAAGTTTGAAGAAATCTGGCGAAGTAGAAAAGTACTACGATGTCATCAGAAACAAATCACTTAAACTATTTAATTCTGGAAAATCCAACGATGCAATAGAGTTAATTACAACAGAAATGATTGCCAAAAAAAGAGCTAGCTACAAAGATTATGGCGTTCTAGGCGATTACTATTTGCTTTTAAAACAATACACAAAAGCCGAAGAAATTTACAATCAAGGACTAAAACAAAACCCATCAGAGATTAATTTTCAGCTCAATTTGGCGCATGTATATCTGTTTACCGATAGAGTTTCGCAAGCAAAAGACATTCACGAGAAATATTCAAATCAAACCTTATTCACAGGAAATTCTTGGAAAGAACAAGTAAAACTTGACTTCAAAGAGTTCCAAAAATTCGGTTTACCATCAGATAATTTTAAAAAGATATTGCGAATTATCGAGTGATTTCAAAAGTCAACTTCAAAAGTCAACTTCAAAAGTCAACTTCAAAAATTAATTTCAATATATTAAAACTCGCAACCCGAAACTCGCAACCCGAAACTCGCAACCCGAAACTGAAAATGAAAGCAACTTATCATAAATACTTACTCGATTTTAAACGACCATCAGGAACTTCTCGCGGTGTTTTAACTCAGAAAGAAACATGGTTTATTGTGCTAGAAGAAAACGGTAAAAAAGGAATAGGCGAGTGCGGAATTCTGCGCGGATTAAGTATTGATGATCGCGATGATTATGAAGAAAAATTGATTTGGACTTGTCAAAATATTCATCTTGGAGAAGAAAAATTATGGGATGAATTGATAGAATTTCCATCGATTCAGTTCGGAATTGAGATGGCTTTTCAATCTTTGATTAGCGAAAATCCGTTTGTTTTATTTCCTTCAGATTTCACAAATTCATCAAAATCTATTGTTATAAATGGATTAGTTTGGATGGGCGATGAGCAGTTTATGAAAGAGCAAATTGAAGAAAAGTTAGCTCAAGGTTTTACGTGTATTAAATTAAAAATTGGTGCGATAGATTTTCAAAAAGAATTGGATTTATTGCGCTTTATTCGTCAAAATTTTGATGCTAAAACCATCGAAATTAGAGTTGACGCTAACGGTGCTTTTAGTGAAAATTTAGCTTTAAGTAAATTAAATCAATTAGCTGGTTATGAATTGCATAGTATCGAACAACCAATTGCAAAAAATCATACTGACACAATGTCAGAGCTGTGTAAAATCACTCCAATTCCAATTGCTTTGGATGAAGAGCTAATTGGTGTGTTTTCATTGGAAGAAAAAGAACAATTATTGCAAAAAATCAAGCCACAATACATCATTTTAAAACCAAGTTTCATCGGTGGATTTAGAGGAACAAAACAATGGATTGAACTCGCTGAAAAATACAATATTGGTTGGTGGATTACTTCGGCTTTAGAAAGTAATGTTGGCTTAAATGCAATTGCACAATTCACCTTTTTACAAAATAATAAAATGCCTCAAGGTTTAGGAACAGGAAGTTTGTACACCAATAATTTTGATTGTCCATTGGAAGTTTCAAATGGGCAACTTTGGTACAGAAATAATTTGTCTTGGGATTTTAATTTAGAATAATTTTATCTC
>NZ_DQDX01000047.1:11586-11797 GCF_003525665.1 Flavobacterium sp. | reverse complement strand
CCGTTTCTATATGATTTCAGAAACTCAATTTCAAACCGAACTTCAGTTAATTATTCAAAACGCCATTCGCGAAGATGTTGGAGATGGCGATCATTCTTCTTTAGCTTGCATTCCAAAAGAAGCTCAAGGCAAAGCCAAACTTTTAGTAAAAGACAATGGTGTAATTGCCGGAGTAGAATTTGCCAAAATGGTTTTCAATTATGTTGATGCC
>NZ_DQDX01000047.1:0-11340 GCF_003525665.1 Flavobacterium sp. | reverse complement strand
CAATTATGTTGATGCCAATATGAAAGTCGAAACGTTTATTGAAGATGGAAGCGAAGTAAAGTATGGCGACGTTGTTTTTCACGTTTCTGGAAGTTCACAATCTATTTTAAAAGCTGAGCGATTGGTTTTAAATTCGATGCAACGCATGAGTGCGATTGCGACAAAAACTAGAAATTATGTCAAACTTCTAGAAGGTACAAATACTAAAATTCTTGATACAAGAAAAACAACTCCAGGTTTCAGAGCTTGCGAAAAATGGGCGGTGAAAATTGGTGGCGGCGAAAACCATCGATTTGCGTTGTACGACATGATTATGCTCAAAGACAATCACAACGATTTTGCTGGTGGAATTACAAATGCCATCAATAAAACTAAAGAATACCTGAAAAAGAATAATAAAGATTTAAAGATTATCGTTGAAGCAAGAAACCTAGATGAAATTAAAGAAATCTTAAAATCTGAAGGAATTTACAGAATTCTAATCGATAATTTTAACTTTGAAGATACAAAAGAAGCCGTTCGATTAATTGGAACGCAATGTTTAACAGAATCATCAGGGAATATCAACGAAAAAACGATTAGAGAATATGCCGAATGTGGTGTAAATTATATTTCGTCTGGAGCATTAACACATTCTGTTTACAATATGGATTTGAGTTTGAAAGCGATTGATTAGATAGCAGATAGCAGATGGCAGATTACAGATAGCAGATTACAGATGGTAGATGATTGATAGCAGATGACAGATTTCAGATTACAAAAAGTAGGTGATAGTTTACTGATTTTTTTATTTTAAAGTAAGAATTTATGCGATTTCAAGATTTATTAGCTTATAAAAAATCATTTGAACTTTCAATGATGATTTTTGTGATATCAAAGAAATTTCCATCAGAAGAAAAATATTCATTAACTGATCAGATTAGGCGTTCTTCAAGAAGTGTTTCTGCTAATATTGCTGAAGCAACTAGAAAACGGAGATATGAAAAGCATTTTGTTTCCAAATTAACTGATAGTGATTCAGAAAATGCTGAAACCCAAGTTTGGTTAGAATATGCGTTAGCTTGTAAATATATTGAAAATGAAGAGTTTAATTTATTAACTGAGAAAAGTATCGAAGTAGGAAAATTATTAAATTATATGATGAACAACCTAAATAAATTTTTGTAAAAAAAAAACTAAAACCTGAAATCTGCAACGTGCAACGTGCAATCTGAAATCTGAAACCTGAAATCTGCAACCTGCAACCTGCAATCTGTAATCTGAATTCTGCAACCTGAAACCTGAAATCTGAAACCTGCAATCTGCAATCTGAAAAATATGTCTATAGAAATAGAAGATAAGTTACTAAAAATTCCAGTTTTAAAGCAACTCGTGTTGTTTGGTAAAACTATAAAGCTTCCTTGGCTGCATGGTTTATCATTATACGATTTGCTAGAAATGTATTTTGTTGGAATTATTGAAGGTGCTATTTCCTATCGCGCGACGGCAATTGCTTTTAGCTTTTTTATGGCATTGTTTCCGTTTGCGCTGTTTATTTTAAATTTACTTCCGTTTATACCTATTGAAGGTTTTCAAGAAGATTTTATGGGATTTGTGCAGCAAAGTGTGCCACCAACGACTTACGATGCTATTTCTAAAATAATCAATGATATTTTACACAATAGTAACTCTGGATTAATTTCTACTGGTTTTTTCATGGCAATTATATTAATGGCAAATGGAGTAAATGCGGTTCTTGGCGGATTTGAATCTTCGCATCACGTTACTTTGAAAAGAAAGTATTTTCGTCAGTATTTTGTTTCGTTGGGAATGTCAATTTTGTTGTCTTTTATTTTAATTATAACGGTTGCAACCATTGTAATTTTTGAGGTTTTTATTCAGAAGACAAAAATTCAAGATGTACTTTCAGATAAAATTCCACTCATCCAAATGGGAAGATATATTTTCCTTATTGCGATGATATTAGTTACAACTTCAATTTTATTTAAATTTGGAACGAAGCAAGAAATGAAGCGTTCTTTTATTTCTATTGGTTCGGTTTTTACTACAATTTTAATAATTTTGTCTTCCTATTTCTTTGGAATTTGGGTTGTTAAATTTTCAAAATACAACGAACTTTATGGTTCTATTGGGACTTTATTGGTTGTAATGTTTTACATTTGGATAAATAGTATGATTTTATTACTTGGGTTCGAATTAAATGCATCCATTCATAAATTAAAGAAAATAGAGAATGATAAAGGAAAAAAAAATATATCAGAACATGAATAAGAAATTTTTAGTACTTACTATTTTGCTTTTGTTTTTTCAAATTTCGTTCTCCCAATCCGTTGTTGGAAAATGGAAAACCGTCGACGATGAAACCGGAGTTGAAAAAGGCATTGTCGAGATTTTTGAAAAAGACGGTGTTTATTACGGGAAAATTGTAGAAATTTTCGAATCGCAACACAAAAATAAAAAATGTACGTTGTGCCAAGGTGAAAGTAAAGACAAGCCGCTTCTAGGTTTGACTTTCATCAAAGGATTAAAAAAAGAAGGACACGAATATAATGGTGGAAAAATCCTCGATCCTAAAAACGGAAAAACGTACAAATGTTACATAACTTTAGAGGGAAAAGATAAACTAAAAGTAAGAGGTTTTATTGGTATTTCACTCTTCGGAAGAACCCAATATTGGAGTCGTTTAAAAAGCTAATGCTCTCCAAAAGGAATTAATCTATATTCTATTTTCTATACTCTATTTTCTATACTCTTTTTTCTCTATTCTATTTCCTCTCTAAAAAATGCATTTCATTGAAGTAATTTTACCGCTTTCATTACCAAAAACGTTTACTTACAGCGTTTCAGAAGCCGAGTACAATTACATCAAACCAGGAATGCGAGTTGCAGTTCCGTTTGGGAAAAATAAAATTTATACAGCTTTGGTCGTTGCTTCTCACAACAATCCGCCAACACTTTATGAAGCCAAAGAAATTCATCAAATTTTAGACGAAAAACCCATTGTAAATCAATTTCAAATTGACCATTGGCAATGGATTGCATCGTATTATATGTGTAACATTGGAGATGTTTTTCGTGGCGCAATGCCATCGGCTTTTATCTTAGAAAGCGAAACTATTATTTCGCACAAACAAGGTGATACAATTGATGAAAGCGAGTTATCTGACGATGAATTTTTAATTTACGAAGCACTTCAGCATCAAAGTTCGTTGAAAGTTCAAGATATTATGGCAATTTTAAACAAGAAAAATATTTTTCCTGTGGTGCAAAAATTGCTAAACAAAAATGTACTTTCTCTCCAAGAAGAAATGCAAGAAGAATACAAACCCAAACTTATTCGATATATTCGTTTGCACGAAAATTATTCGACTGATGAAAGTTTGATGGCTTTATTAGATTCCCTAAAAGGAGCAAAGCAAAAAGAAGTGTTGATGCATTACTTTCAAACAAATGCTCAGGATAAAAAACCAATTTCTGTAAAGCATCTTACCGAAATTTCGAAATCAACTACAGCAACAATAAAAGCTTTGGTTGATAAAAATATATTTGAAGAATATTACATTCAAGAAGACCGAGTCAATTTTGATAAAAATAAAAAAGAGAATAATTTAAATTTAAGTGAAGCGCAGCAAAAAGCTTTTCTTGAAATTAAAGAAAGTTTTCAATCGAAAGAAGTTTCGTTGCTTCATGGTGTTACGTCATCAGGTAAAACCGAAATCTATACCAAACTAATAGAAGAATTTATCGCTCAAGGCAAACAAGTTTTGTACTTATTGCCCGAAATTGCTTTGACAACACAACTAGTTTCTAGACTAACGCGACATTTTGGAAATGAAGTTGCTGTGTTTCATTCGAAATATTCTAATAACGAACGAGTAGAAGTCTGGAATCAAGTTTTAGAGAATTCTGAAAAAGCTAAAATCGTAATCGGTGCAAGGTCGGCTTTATTTTTACCGTATTCCAATTTAGGATTAATTATAATTGATGAAGAGCACGAACAAACGTTCAAGCAGCAAGATCCAGCACCAAGATATCATGCACGTGATGCCGCAATTGTTTTGGCTCAAGCCCAAAAAGCCAAAGTTTTATTAGGTTCGGCAACGCCAAGTATTGAAACCTATTTCAATGCGCAATCGGGAAAATTTGGCATGATTTCTATCCAAGAGCGTTTCGGAAAAGCACCTTTGCCCGAAGTGGAATTGGTAGATTTAAAAGAAAATTATTTCAAGAAACGAATGAAAGGTCATTTCAGTCTGACTTTGATTGAAGCGATAACTGAAGCATTGACTTTGGGCGAGCAAGTGATTTTATTTCAAAATAGACGCGGTTTTTCACCAGTTTTAGAATGCATTACTTGTGGACACATTCCGCAATGCACAAGCTGTAATGTGAGTTTGACCTATCATAAATTTAAAAATCAATTGCGTTGTCACTATTGTGGTTATTCAATTGCAAAACCTACTAATTGTCACGCGTGTTCTAGTGTAGATATTTCTGCAAAAGGATTTGGAACAGAACAAATAGAATTGGAATTGGCGGAGTTATTTCCAACAAAAAACATCAAGCGAATGGATCAAGATACCACTCGCGGAAAATACAGTTTTGAAAAATTAATTGATAGTTTTAAAAATAGAGAAATTGATATTTTAGTTGGAACCCAAATGCTTGCGAAAGGATTGGATTTTGATAACGTTTCGTTAGTAGGAATCATGAATGCCGACAACATGTTGTATCATCCCGATTTTAGAGCTTTTGAAAGAAGTTTCCAAATGATGACGCAGGTTTCAGGTCGCGCTGGTCGTTCTGATAAACGTGGTAAAGTGATTATACAAACGTACAACGTAAATCATAATGTAATTCAGCAAGTAACGCACAATGATTATATTGGAATGTATAAAGAGCAATTGTATGAACGTCAAATTTATAAATATCCACCATTTTTTCGTTTGATAAAACTAACGTTGAAGCACAAAGATTTCGAAAAATTAAAAGAAGGATCGATGTGGTTGTATCAAGTAATGCAGCAAAATTTGAATGTACCAGTTTTAGGTCCAGAAGAACCAGGAATTAATCGAATAAGAAACGAATACATTCGAACGATTATGGTTAAAATCCCACAAGATTCTTCTATTTCAAGCACAAAAAAAACTATCCAGAAAATACTGAATAGTTTTGATGTTGTTCCGCAATACAGAACTATAAAAGTTACTGCAAACGTAGATTTTTATTAAGCTATTGCTAAAGCTCTTATTAAATCTTCTTTCTTGTTTCTGCTTAAAGGAATTTTAGTAACTCCAATTTCGGCAAATTTACTATTGAAACGTTCTACTTTATCGATATTAATAATGTACGATTTATGAACTCTAATGAATTTGTCTTTAGATAAGTCTTTTTCAAAAGATTTCATCGTAGAAAGTACCAAATTAGTATCTTCTTCGGTTACTACTTTTACATAATCGCCATAAGCTTCAATCCATTTAATTTTGTTTGTAAAAACCTTAAGTTTTTTCAAATTACTTTTAATGAAGATATGATCGCCTTCGTCTTCATGATTGTCTTGACGTAACATATATAAGTCTAATGCACGTTTTACCGAGGCATTAAAACGTTCTAATACAATTGGTTTTTGTAGGTAATCTGTAGCGTCGTAATCAAAAGCTTTCAAGGCATATTCAGCTTTGGATGTTATAAAAATCACTTGAGGTTTAACTTTTAATCCGTCAATGAAATCAAATCCGCTTATCACAGGCATTTCTACATCAAGAAAAATTAGATCAACAGCATGAACTGTCATACAATTTTTCGCTTCAATTGCATTAGAAAAATCACCAACTAAGTTCAAGTTTGGGTGATTATTTACTAACTTTGCAATGACCATCCGCTGAAGCGAACTATCATCAACAACTACACAATTTAGTTTCATAATTTATTTTTTATTATAGATTTGGTGCAACGAAAATAAATTATTTTTTTTGATAAAACTAATTTTAATCGGTGTTTTTTGCATTTTGGCGATTAAAGTTGAATTTAGCTTGTTTATTAAAATAATATGATTACTTTTGCACCCAATTTTATATAATTAAAACATATTTATTATGAATCATTACGAAACTGTTTTCATCTTAAATCCCGTTTTATCTGACGTTCAGGTAAAGGAAACAGTAAGCAAATTTGAAGATTTTCTTACAAGTAGAGGAGCTAAGATGGTATGAAAAGAGGATTGGGGCTTAAAAAAATTAGCTTACGAAATCCAAAACAAAAAAAGTGGTTTTTACCATTTATTTGAATTCCAAGTGTCACCAGAAGTATTAATTGCTTTTGAAACTGAGTTTAGACGTGACGAAAGAGTAATGCGTTTCTTAACTGTAAGTTTAGATAAACACGCAATCTCTTGGGCAGAAAGAAGAAGAGAAAAACTTAAAGTAGCAAAAGCTTAATCATGGCAACATTACAACAATCAGCTTCAGGAAAAAAAGACGGAGATATTAGATATTTAACGCCTTTGAACATCGAAACAAACAAAACTAAAAAGTATTGTCGTTTCAAAAAATCTGGAATCAAATATATTGATTATAAAGATGCAGACTTTTTATTGAAATTCGTTAACGAGCAAGGTAAAATTTTACCAAGACGTTTAACAGGAACTTCATTAAAATACCAAAGAAAAGTATCAGTTGCTGTTAAAAGAGCACGTCACTTAGCTTTAATGCCATACGTGGCCGATTTATTAAAATAATTTAAAAAACTCAGTTGTTGGTTTCTCGTAACAAAGAACCTAACTTCTATAATAAGGACAACAACATGGAACTTATATTAAAACAAGACGTTCAAAACGTAGGATTTAAAGATGATATCGTATCAGTTAAAGCTGGTTACGGTCGTAACTTTTTAATTCCTCAAGGATTTGCTCAATTGGCTACACCTTCTGCAAAGAAAGTTTTAGCTGAAAACTTAAAGCAAAAAGCACACAAAGAAGCTAAAGTTATTGCTGACGCTACTAAAATTGCTGATGCTATTAAAGCTCTTGAAGTTAAAATCACTTCTAAAGCTGGTGGAGAAAAATTATTTGGTTCTGTAACCAACATCAACATCGCTGAAGCTTTAGAAAAAGCAGGTATCTCTATTGATAGAAAATTTATCACTAGTGGTGTTGTTAAAAGAACTGGAAAATACAATGCATCTGTAAGATTACACAGAGACGTAATTGTAGATTTACCTTATGAAATTTTAGCTGAGGTTTAATATCTCGCTATCATAAATATAAAGTCCCGATGAAAATCGGGATTTTTTTTTAGTTTGCCGCTAAAACATATCGACTCAAAGGTTTTAATAATTTTGCAATTACTTTGTTTCACTTGTTTTTTTGGCGAATCATTAAACAATAAATGAACTTTGTGACTTTGCGCCTTCGTGGCAAATAACTATGAAATACAAAAGATTAACAAAAGAACAATTTGAAGCATTGCATCAAGAATTTGCTAATTTCTTGGCTTCACAATCAATAGATAAAAAGGAGTGGGACGAAATTAAGGTTAACAAACCTGAAGTAGCCGAACAAGAATTGGACGTTTTCTCAGATTTAATTTGGGAAGGTGTTTTAACAAGCGCTCAGTTTTTGGAACACTTTTCTAAAAATCATATTTTCCTTTTTCATACTCAAGAGAAATTTATTCAATCAATTGTAATTAAATCTTTAGATACTACTGTCGATTTCATGACTAAAGATGGTTTGCAATGGCTTAGTGACAATTTATTTACAGATACGGTAGAAATGCATATTGGTAAAAAAGAATATGGTGAAGATCGTAATTTGGATATTTTTAATTTAATTGCCGAAGGTGCAATTTTAAGCGATGGTCAATTATATATTCAAATTAATACCATTATTCAAGGTTAATTTTTTTATTTTTTAAAATTAAATTGGTTAAATTAGTACGCAAAACGAACTAAATTACCCATTTCTTTTTTATGGACATTCAAAAAACAATACAGGATTTGCGTGAGGAACTTAACCTCCACAACCACAACTATTATGTGGAAGATAAACCTACTATTTCCGACTTTGAATTTGACCAAAAGTTAAAGCAACTTCAAGATTTAGAAGCACAATATCCAGAATATTTTGATGAGAATTCACCTTCGCAACGCGTTGGCGGAACAATTACCAAGAATTTTCAGACGGTTGTTCATGAAAATAGAATGTATTCCTTAGACAACTCCTATTCTAAAGAAGATTTACAAGATTGGGAAGTTAAAATCCAAAAGGTTTTAGGAAATGTTCCTTTGCAATATACATGCGAATTAAAATACGATGGTGCATCTATTTCTATTACTTACGAAAACGGAAAGTTAAGTAAAGCAGTAACGCGTGGCGATGGATTTCAAGGCGATGAGGTTACTAATAATATCAAAACAATAAAATCAATTCCGTTACAATTAAAAGGAAATTATCCGCCAAAATTTGATATTCGTGGAGAAATAATTCTGCCTTTTGAAGGATTTGAAAAAATGAATCAGGAGTTGATAGAAATTGGTGAAACGCCTTATTCTAACCCGAGAAATACTGCTTCTGGAAGTTTGAAATTACAAGATAGTGCTGAGGTTGCCAAACGTCCGCTAGATTGTTTATTGTATTTCATTACCGGAACTAATTTACCATTTTCTACACAATACGAAGGACTAGAAACCGCCAGAAATTGGGGTTTCAAAGTTCCAAATCAATCAAAACTAGCCAATAATCTCGATGAGGTTTTCGAATTTATAGAATATTGGGATGTTCACCGACACAATTTACCTTACGAAACCGATGGTGTTGTGATAAAAGTAAACGATTTTAACCATCAAAACGAATTGGGTTACACTGCCAAATCACCGCGTTGGGCAATTGCATATAAGTTTAAATCAGAACAAGTAACTACTGTTTTAAATTCTATTTCTTATCAAGTTGGACGAACTGGTTCTATAACTCCAGTTGCCAATTTGCAACCAGTTCAATTGGCTGGAACTATTGTAAAACGTGCCTCTTTACACAATGCCGATCAAATTGAAAAGTTAGACATTAGAGTAGGTGATAGCGTTTTTGTAGAAAAAGGTGGCGAAATTATTCCTAAAATAATTGGTGTTGCTCAACGAGGAAATCAATTAGAGCCAACAAAATACATTTCGCATTGTCCAGAATGTCATGCAGAATTAGTTAGAAAAGAAGGAGAAGCCAATCATTTTTGTCCGAATTTCTATGGTTGTCCGCCGCAAATTATTGGTCGAATTCAACATTATATTTCGAGAAAAGCCATGGATATTGAAGGTCTTGGTGGTGAAACAGTTGCTTTACTATTCCATAATAATTTGGTAAAAGATTATTCCGATTTGTATGAGTTAACGGTTGAGCAAGTAATTCCGTTAGAGCGAATGGCTCGAAAAAGTGCCGAAAATCTTGTAAACGGAATCGAGAAATCGAAAGAAATTCCGTTTGAACGCGTTCTTTTTGCACTCGGAATTCGCTATGTTGGCGAAACTGTTGCCAAGAAATTAGCCAAGCATTATAAAAGCATTGATGCATTAAGTAAGGCATCTCTTATGGATTTAATCTTAGTTGATGAAATAGGTGAGAGAATTGCACAAAGTGTTATTGAATTTTTCGAAAATCAAAATAATAGTACTATTATTGCGCGATTAAAGAATTTTGGTATCCAGTTTGAAATTATTGAAAAACACAATCCTAACGCCACAGAAAAATTAGTAGGTAAAACCTTTGTAGTTTCTGGTGTTTTCGAACAATTTTCTCGAGACGATTTAAAGAAAGCGATTGAAGATAATGGAGGTAAAGTAGGAAGTTCAATATCGGCGAAAACCGATTATGTTGTTGCAGGAGAAAATATGGGACCAGCTAAATTAGATAAAGCAAATAAATTGGGAATTTCAATTATATCAGAAAATGATTTTATAACTATGCTTAATGAAAACTAGTAGAGTAGCACTTATAATTTATTTTCTTTTTTGTTTTTTGGCTGTTTTTGCAGATGTGTTGCGAAATGAAACTTTAACTTTAATTTCTCTTCCGTTTATAATTCCGGCAATTTCTTTTTATTATTTGATAGAAACAAAAAAGAAAAACTATTTACTGCTCTTGTTTTTGCTTTGCTGTTTTATTGGTGATTCTGTTGGTTTAATGAATTTTGATAACGAAGTATATTATATTTTAGTTCCGTTTTTTATTGCGAATCTGGTTTTGCTTGTAATGGCTTTTCAAAATTTAGAACGATTTAAATTCAACGTTTTCAATATCCCATCCTTAGTTATATTGATTCTATTTGTAGGTTATTTGTGGTATTCTATTGTTGATTTATTTCTTTTTCACGAATTATTGATTAGAATATTAATTATGATTTATGGTGGTTTATTGTTTTTTGTATCCATTTTTGCAGGTTATAATTTGATTTGTAAATTGAACAATGCTAATTTGTTTTTAGGAATTGGAGTAACGTGCATAATAGTTTCAGATACTTTTTATATTGTTTATAATTATCAAACACAACTTGTCGTTTTAGATGTTCTTCATTTATTTGCGCAAGTACTATCCTATTATTTTATTACAAAGTATGCATTAACTAAAGAAGCTTCAAAAACTGGTTAGATGAAACAAATGATTCCTAAGAAAGATATGCTTAAAATAGTAACTTTAAGTTTTTTTGGTTTAGCTGCAATTGAGATAATTGGAGAATTTTTGTACAGTGATTTTATAATTTCACTCTCTAAACCATTGTTATTACCATTGATTCTATTTATCTATTGGTATAATTCTGAGAAAGCCTCTAAAGTGTACATTGTTGCATTACTATTAAATTGGAGTGCAAATGTTTTGTTTTTATCTGTAGTTTCCGATGTGATATTTGTTGCAACCATACTGTTCATGCTCAGCCGATTCTTTATTTTTCTTACAATTTTTGAAAAATTAAGAAATCTCAATTTCGTTCCAATACTAATCGGCTCGATTCCTTTTCTATTTTTGTTTACCTATTTGATTTACTTAATTTACGAAGAAGTTTTTGGATATGCACTAATTATTAATTTACTTCAAAGTTTATTTATTTCGTTCATAGGCGGATTTGCTCTTGGGAATTTTATAATGAAAAATGATGAAGCTAGTAAATATTTACTCGCCGCAGCATTATGTTTTGCTTTAAATATATTTGCGTTAGGCGTAAAATACTATTATTTAGATTTAGGTTTCCTAAAGCCAGTTGCGATGATATTTTTTATTGCTGGACATTTTATCTTTCTTCGTTTTATGATTATTTCAGAAAGAGAGAAAATTATAGTTTAATCAGCAAAAATAAATTC
>NZ_DQDX01000046.1:1673-4957 GCF_003525665.1 Flavobacterium sp. | reverse complement strand
TTGAAATAGTAAATATGAAGAAAATTAGTATTTTATGGGTTCTAGTGGTTTTGATTGGAACTTCGGTTTCGGCACAATCCAAAAAGTGGACTTTAGAGGAATGTGTTGATTATGCCATTAAAAATAATATTTCAATCAAGCAATCGGAGCTGGATTTAAAAGTATCTGATATTGAAAAAATTGAAGCTCTTGGTAATTTTATGCCAACGCTAAATGGTAACGCTAACTTTAGTATAAATACTGGAGCAAGTATTAACCCGGTAACTAATCAATTTCAAAACGAAACCTTCAAATCTTTTTCTGCCGGAGTAAATTCTAGTGTTTCTATTTTTAATGGGTTAGTAAATTGGAAAAACTTGCAAAGAAGTAAGCTTTCTAAAATTGCAAACACGTATCGTTTAGATAAAATGAAAGACGATATTGCACTTTCTGTTGCGAATTCGTATTTACAAATCTTATTCAACAAAGAACAACTTAAAGTTCAAAAAAATCAGAATGTAATTACTAAAGAGAATTTAAAAAGAACTCAAGAATTAATAAACGCTGGTTCTGTTCCTGCAGGAGATATTTTCGAATTGGAAGCTACAGATGCAACGCAACAACAACAAATAATTAGTACAGAAAATACGTTATTGATTTCCAAAATAGCTCTTTGTCAAACGCTTTTGTTAGAAGAATACAGTACTTTTGATATTGTTGATGTTCAAATTGATGTACCTGTTTCTACAGTTGTAAATGAATCGCAAGATGCTATTTTAGCAAAGGCAAAAGAAGCTGTAAAAGACGTGAAAATTGCTCTTTCAAATTTAGAATTGGCAAAGAAAGATGTTGCTATTACTCGATCTTCTTATTTACCGACTCTTTCTGGTTTTGTTGGTTACAACACACGTTGGTCAGAAAGTCCGATTTTTAATTTCATTGATCAATTATCATTATTTGACGGTACAGCTGTTGGATTACAATTGAACGTTCCAATTTTTAATGGATTTTCTGTAAAAAGCAGAGTGAAACGTGCCAAAATCAATCAAGAACGTTCAGAATTTCAGTTGAAACAAACCGAATTGGATTTAGAAAGAAACGTGTATCAAGCTTATAATGATGTAATTAATGCAAAGAAATCATTCGAAGCTGCACAAAAATCTTTAGAAGCTAGAAAACAAGCTTACAATTTTACTAAAGAACGATATAATGTTGGTTTACAAAATGCATTCGATTTTTCGCAATCAACTATTGCATTAGAAAACGCTCAATCAGAAGTTTTAAGAACCAAATACGATTATATTTTTAAAGTTAAAGTAGTAGAATTTTATTTTGGGATTCCAATTTCACAGCTAAAATAATAAGTAGTATGAATAAGAGAGTATTTTTAGAAGTTTTAAAAGCATTTTCGTTAGGAGTTTTATTTGGTTTAATATTTGTTTATTTCACCGATTCAAAATCTTATATTCTTAGACCAATTGTCTTCGGATTATTTTTTGTCACAATGCACGCAAGTAATAATTCATATAAAAAACCAGAACAAAAATAACATAAGTATAAAATTACCAATCATGTCAAAGAAAAAATTATTTATAATACTAGGAGTAATAGTTGCAGTGATAGCGCTTGCTATTTATTTATCAAAATCTGGAGCTATTGGCAATAGTGAGGAAGGTACCGAAGTTGAAACTGCTAAAGTTGATGAAATTACAATCATAGAAACCGTTTCGGCAACAGGAAAAATCCAACCCGAAATTGAGGTGAAAATATCATCAGAAGTTTCTGGAGAAATTATTGCTTTACCTATAAAAGAAGGTCAAGTGGTTAAAAAAGGTGATTTGCTGGTTAAAATCAATCCCGATTTATATACTTCTGGTTACAACAGAACGATTTCTAATATGTCGGTTTCTAAAGCTGGATTGAGTCAAGCCGATGCCTCTTTTAAAGAAGCTAAAGCCAACTATGAAAGAAACAAAACGTTGTTTGAAAAAGGAATTATTTCTAAGTCTGATTGGGATAAAGCGATTTCTGCTTATGAAGTTGCTGTTGCTAGTAAACAATCGGCTTATTATAATGTTCAAAGTGCCAATGCAACTGTGAAAGAAGCAAAAGATAACTTAGGTAGAACTACCATTTATGCTCCAGCAGACGGAACAGTTTCTATGTTAAATGTAGAATTGGGTGAAAGAGTTTTAGGAACACAACAAATGACAGGAACTGAAATTCTTAGAGTTGCGAACCTTAATAACATGGAAGTTGAAGTTGATGTTAACGAAAATGATATCGTAAAAATTAGCGTTGGAGATTCTGCAAATGTGGAGGTTGATGCTTATTTAAAGAAAGAATTTAAAGGGATTGTTACTAGTATTTCTAACTCTGCAAGTACTGCAACAACTGCCGATCAAGTGACTAATTTTAAAGTAAAAGTTAGAATTTTAAAAGAATCATACCAAGATTTATTAGAAGGAAAACCAGTAACTTATTCTCCATTCAGACCAGGAATGACTGCTACTGTTGATGTAATTACTAAAAGAAAAGAGAAAATTATTGGTGTGCCAATTAGTTCGGTTGTTGTAAAATCAGACACTGCTGCAACAAAGAAATATGTTGCTGAAGAAGAAAATGATGACAAAAAAGTAACTGCAAAATCAGATAAGAAATTTGAATGTGTATTTGTTAAAGATGGCGATAAAGCAAAAATAAGAATTGTGAAAACTGGAATTCAAGATGATACAAACATCGAAGTAATCTCTGGTTTACAAAAAGGAGATGTTGTAATTATCGGACCATACAATACGGTTTCTAAAGATTTAAATTCGGGTGATAAAATTGTAGTATCTAATTCGAAAGATAAAGACAAGGCAAAAGCTGCGAAGAAGTAATGATCTCAAAATAATTTCATGAGTTATATTTTAAATATTGAAACGGCAACTAAAAATTGTTCGGTAGCGATTGCCAAAAACGGAACAACTATTCTTTGCAAAGAAACGGCAGAGTTAGGCTATTCTCATGCCGAAAAACTCCACGTTTTTATTGAAGAAATTATAGCCGAAGCTGGAATCACAATGAACGATTTAGCTGCAATTGCTGTTAGTCAAGGTCCAGGTTCTTACACTGGTTTACGAATTGGAGTTTCTGCTGTGAAAGGTCTTTGTTATGCTTTGCAAATTCCGTTAATTTCTGTGGATACTTTGCTTGTTTTGGCAAGTAAAGTTGCTGAAACTGACGGTTTGGTAATTCCGATGATTGATGCCAGAAGAATGGAAGTTTACAGCGCTATTTTCAATTCAAATAAAGAAAAAAAA
>NZ_DQDX01000046.1:0-1647 GCF_003525665.1 Flavobacterium sp. | reverse complement strand
CTAATGTATCAGAAACAATTTATTTTGTTGGTGATAGTAATGAAAAGGCAAAGACTATTTTGAATAAATCAAATTTTGTTTTTCTGGACGATATTGTATTTCCATCGGCAAACGAAATGAGTGCGATAGTTTTTGATAAATTTCAAAAAAGCGATTTTGAAGACGTAGCTTATTTTGAACCCTATTATCTTAAAGATTTTATGTTTGCCAAATAATTTACTTGGGATTATCTCTTACAAAAGGTTGAACTGAAATTCCGGCATTGTCGAAAGCTGCTTTGCAATTCTCTAAAATATCTGAAGAAACGGCACCAAAATTTTCATTGTTTGTCCAAGGTCTTATTGCTAAATGTATTGCGTTATCAGTTAAAGCTTTAACTGCAACTATCGGCTCAGGATTTTTAAGAACTAAAGGATGATTTTCCATAACTTGCAGTACCATATCTTTAGCTAGTTTAATATCGGTATCATAAGAAAGTGAAAATACTAAATCAATTCGTCGCATTCCAGCAACCGAAAAATTAGTGATAATTCCGTTAGATAAAATCCCATTCGGAATTAATATTGTTTGATTATTAGCCGAAATTAATTTGGTTACAAATATTTGAATTTCACAAACAGTTCCAGTTACATTTTGCGCTTCGATGGTATCGCCAACTCTAAATGGCTTGAATAGAATAATCAACATTCCGCCAGCAAAATTAGATAGCGAACCTTGTAAAGAAAGTCCAACCGCCAAACCTGCAGCTCCAAGAATTGCTACAAATGATGAAGTTTCAATTCCTAATTTGGAAATGAATGTCACAAAAAGTAAAACTCTTAAAATCCAAAGTAAAATATCGGCTAAAAATTTAGATAACGTAGGATCAAGTTCGCGTTGAACCATGATTTTTTTCACCAAACGATTGATGAATCTTATGGCATACAATCCGATGAATAGTATAAGAAACGCCGAAATTAATTTGGGCGAGTAATCAATAAGGACTTTTACAAATTCTCTAATATATTGACCGAGTGAGCTTATTTCAAGTGGCTTCATAGCATAAAAAAAATCACGCTAGATGCGTGATTTAATTTTACAAAGTTAGTACTTTTCTGAAATTAATCAGCATCTTCCTCAACTCTATTTATTGTGTCGTCTGCTTTTTTAACAGTTTCATCCACTTTGTCTGAAGCATCATCTGTAAACGAATTTACTTTTTCTTTTACAGTAGCTACTGTGTTTTCTGCAAAATCTTCTGCTTTATCAGCAAATTCAGTTGCTTTTTCTTTTACAGTTTCAACTGCATTTTCGATAGCTTCACTTGCGGCCGGAACATATTCGGCTACTTTTTCTTTAGCAGTTTCAGCAAAATCTTCTACTTTGTCAACAAGTGGCGCAGCAGCTTCTTTTGCATTTGCAATTGCTTCTGTTGCGAAATCTTCAGCTTTATCAGCAGCTTGACTTACAGTTTCTTTAGCAGAACCAAATAAATTTTTAAAAAATCCTCCTATTCCCATAATATCTATTTTATTGATTAGAATGCAATTATACGCTTTTTTGTTAATTATTACGTAAATTTAAATACATTTTTTATTTTCAAGAAGTTATTATTCAAGTTCGAAAGTTAATTTCAAATTAACCCTGAACCCATGAACTTTCCCATCT
>NZ_DQDX01000102.1:1029-6275 GCF_003525665.1 Flavobacterium sp. | reverse complement strand
TTCCCAGTTCATTTAGATTTTAGATTGAAGATTAACGAATTTTGATTTTTGATTTTTTGTATTTCCTTATATTTTTTTCTTCATACAAACGCTATTTTCAACTCCTATATATTGACCGTAGTTTTCTGTAATAACATAACCTAATTTTTTATATAATGAAATAGCATCTGTTTGTAAAAAACCAGTTTCAAGAACAGCAATTTTGTAGTTTTCTTCTTTTGCCCAAAGTTCCAATTCGGTTAAAATTTTAGAAGCAATTCCTTTTCCGCGGTATTCTGGTATCGTGTACATTCTTTTCATTTCTACTGTTTCAGAATCGTATTCTTTGTAAGCGCCAATTCCAACAGCAGTTTCGTTTTCATAAGCGATTATGGCATTTTTTAACGCACTCGATTTGTTGAATTGTGCATAAAAAGCGTGATCTTCTCCATCAAGTATTGCCAAAACTGCATCAAGCTCGATTACCAGTTTTTCAAAATCTGGATTGTTGGAAGTTGTTCTTGTAACCGTAATCATTGTAGTTTTATTCTTTATCGTTGGCTAAGAAAAACACTCTTGATTTTTTTGGATATTGATTGTAACTTTTATCGCTAGGATTTGCGATTACCGTTTTGATATTGATTTCATCACCTAATTTAAAATTTTTCTCAACCAATTGGTAATCCAATAGATATTCGCCACAGAAGTAATTTCCGTCGTTGTCTTTTTCTATGATTCCTGTGTAAACTCCTTTTTCTTTTGACATTTTGTTATAATTTGTTTCAAAGATACGAATTGCAGAATTATTTTCTAAAAATAAAAACAGCTACCGATTGATAGCTGTTTTATGTTTGTTTATTTTGAATTTTTGTTCAAAGCGTTTCTTTACTTCTTCGTGCGTACTAATATTTCCATTTAAAACGTCATTCAATCCTTTTTGAATTAATTTATTTTCGAAATCTGATATTTCATTTTTCTCTTTCAAATCAAGAATTTTTTCAAGAATCTTTTCGTCATTCAAATTTTGAATCCATTGCAAAATACTTTATTTTTTTAAGGCAATATTCATGATAATTAGATTTAATCAATAACAAATTTACAAAATTTATTCTAATAAAAAACAGCCATCAAATTTGACAGCTGTTTCTATATTCTATTCTCTTTATTCTTTTTTCTAAATTATGAACCACACATTTCACAATCTTCTGGTCCGGCATTTTTAGCCATTTCAATCATTGCTCTATATTCTTCGGCAGACATTTCTACTGGTTCGTTTAGAACTGCAATGGGTTGTAATTTTTCGGCAGTTTGTTCAGAAACTATGTTTACCATTGGTTGCTCTTTTACTTC
Organism: Flavobacterium sp.; assembly: GCF_003525665.1. GTDB lineage: Bacteria > Bacteroidota > Bacteroidia > Flavobacteriales > Flavobacteriaceae > Flavobacterium. The sequence continues at coordinate 4,946 of NZ_DQDX01000102.1, read as the reverse complement.
AATTGGTTCTGCTTTTTTGTCGTTGTTTAATGTAAATTTGATAGCATCAACCGCAGCTTTTGTTCTCAAATAGTACATTCCGGTTTTCAAGCCGCTTTTCCAAGCGTAGAAATGCATCGACGTTAATTTAGAATAATTGGCATCTTGCATAAACAAGTTCAACGATTGCGATTGATCTACAAAATAACCTCTTTGACGACTCATATCAATAATGTCTTTCATCGACATTTCCCAAACGGTTTTGTACAATTCTTTCAAATCTTGAGGAATATTCAAGTCTTGAACCGATCCGTTATTGCGCATCAATTGTTGTTTCAATTCTTCGTTCCATAAACCACGTTCTACTAAATCGTTCAGTAAATGCTTGTTCACAACGATAAATTCTCCAGAAAGTACACGACGTGTATAAATGTTAGAAGTATAAGGTTCGAATGCTTCGTTGTTTCCTAAAATCTGTGAGGTTGAAGCGGTTGGCATTGGTGCCACCAATAGTGAATTTCTAACACCATGTTCCATAACTTCTTTACGTAAACTTGCCCAATCCCAACGACCAGAAAGTTCTTCGTCTTTAATGTTCCAAAGGTTGTGTTGGAATTCTCCTTGCGAAATTGGCGAACCTGCAAAACTAGAATACGGACCTTCTTCTTTAGCCATTTCCATAGATGCGGTTACGGCTGCAAAATATAAAGTTTCAAAAATTTCTTGGTTTAATGTTTTCGCTTCGTCACTTGTAAACGGCATGCGCAACATGATGAAAGCATCTGCCAAACCTTGCACACCAAGACCAATTGGACGGTGACGTTTGTTAGAATTTTCGCCTTCTTTTACAGGATAATAATTTCTGTCAATTACTTTATTTAAGTTTCTTGTTACGCGTTTGGTTACGGTAAACAACAAATCGTGGTTGAATTTTCCGTTTTCAACAAACATTGGTAACGATAACGAAGCCAAGTTACAAACAGCAATTTCATCTTTTGATGTAAATTCCATAATCTCAGTACACAAGTTCGATGAACGAATAGTTCCAAGATTTTTTTGGTTTGATTTTCTGTTGGCTGCATCTTTGTACAACATATATGGAGTTCCAGTTTCAATTTGTGATTCTAGAATTTTCTCCCATAATTCGTGCGCTTTGATGGTTTTTCTACCTTTTCCAGCTGCTTCATACGAAGTATAAAGTGCTTCAAATTCTTCACCGTGAACATCATACAATCCTGGACATTCGTTTGGACACATTAAAGTCCAATTTCCATTTTCCTGAACACGTTTCATGAACAAATCAGAAGTCCACATCGCGAAGAATAAATCTCTTGCACGCATTTCTTCTTTTCCGGTATTCTTTTTCAAGTCTAGGAATTCGAAGATATCAGCATGCCAAGTTTCAATATAAATAGCAAAACTTCCTTTACGTTTTCCACCACCTTGATCTACATATCTTGCTGTATCATTGAAAACACGCAACATCGGAACAATTCCGTTTGAAGTTCCGTTAGTTCCACGAATATAACTTCCGGTTGCACGGACGTTATGAATAGATAATCCAATTCCACCAGCCGATTGCGAAATTTTAGCCGTTTGTTTCAACGTGTCATAAATTCCGTCAATACTGTCGTCCTGCATTGCCAGTAGGAAACAAGAAGACATTTGAGGTTTTGGTGTTCCAGCATTGAACAACGTTGGCGTTGCATGCGTAAAGAATTTTTTCGACATCAAGTCGTAGGTTTCTATAACCGATTTTAAATCGTCTAAGTGAATTCCAACCGAAACACGCATGAGCATGTGTTGTGGACGTTCAACAATTTTACCGTTAATTTTCAACAAATACGAACGTTCTAGGGTTTTAAATCCGAAGTAATCGTAGTTGAAATCGCGGTTGTATATAATGTGTGAATTTAAAAATTCAGCATTTTCCTGAATAACTTTATGTACTTCTTCCGATAAAAGTGGTGCCATTTGACCGTTTCTTGGATTTACATAATGAAACATTTCATTCATGGTTTCCGAGAACGATTTGTTAGTATTTTTATGCAAATTCGAAATCGCAATACGTGCCGCTAACTGAGCATAATCTGGATGTGCAATCGTCATTGATGCCGCAGTTTCTGCCGCAAGATTATCTAGTTCCGACGTAGTAACGCCATCATACAATCCTTCAATCACTCGCATTGCTACTTTTACAGCATCAACTAAATCGTTTAAACCATAACATAGTTTTTTAATTCTATCCGTGATTTTGTCAAACATTACCGGCTCTTTATGGCCATCTCTTTTTACTACGTACATACTTTTTTGTTTTTTGTGAACTAGAAAATCCCTTCTCTACTTCGGGTTATTTGTAATCGGTTTTGCCACAAAGGCGCTAAGTCGCAAAGTTTTCACTTTACTTTTTTTGTTTTTAGAAGCTATTCCAGCTTTCCGCTATATCTTTTTCAATTGCCTCAGGTTGAAACCTGAGGCAATTGAAAAAGGATACCGCTGCAATCTGGGCTAGACCACTTCAATGGTTTGGGTATTCTTGTAATCTTTGTTTTTAAATTTTTTCTTCGTGCCTTGGTTCCCGAAGTTTCGGGATTCGTGGCAAAAAGGCGAGAAATTAAAAATCGGCGTCGAAAGTAATTTTTTGTGCTTCACTATCGGTGTTCATTACACCAGCTTTTTGGTATTCGGCCACTTTTTTCTCAAAGAAATTAGTTTTTCCTTGCAACGAAATCATGTCCATAAAATCAAATGGGTTTGAAGTGTTGTATTCTCTATCGCAACCTAGTTCTACTAAAAGTCTATCGGCAACAAATTCTAAATATTGCGTCATTAAAGTAGCGTTCATTCCAATTAAAGAAACCGGAAGTGATTCTGTAATAAACTCTCTTTCAATATTTAACGCGTCAACAATAATGGTTCTAATACGATCTTTCGGAACTTTATTTACTAAATGATGGTTGTGTAAATGCACGGCAAAATCACAGTGAACACCTTCGTCACGAGAAATTAACTCGTTAGAAAAAGTTAATCCTGGCATTAATCCACGTTTTTTCAACCAATAAATAGAACAAAATGCACCAGAAAAGAAAATTCCTTCAACAGCCGCGAAAGCAATCAATCGCTCAGCAAAAGAATCTGATTCAATCCATTTTAAAGCCCAATCTGCTTTTTTCTTAATTGCAGGAAAAACTTCCAAAGCATTAAACAATTGATCTTTTTCTGCTTCGTCCTTAACATATGTATCAATCAATAACGAATAAGTTTCGCTATGAATGTTTTCCATCATGATTTGAAAGCCGTAGAAGAATTTTGCTTCAGCATATTGTACTTCGTTTACAAAGTTTTCAGCAAGGTTTTCATTTACAATTCCGTCAGAAGCTGCGAAAAAAGCAAGAATATGTTTGATGAAATATTTCTCATCATGATTCAATTTATTGTTCCAATCGTTTAAGTCTTGCGATAAATCAATTTCTTCTGCAGTCCAGAAACTTGCCTCCATTTTTTTATACCATTCCCAAATATCGTGGTGTTTAATAGGGAAAATAACGAAGCGATTTTTATTTTCTGTAAGGATTGGTTCTATGAAGCTCATTTTTGAATTTTTTAAGATATTTTTAACTTATTTCGAGAGTTACAAAGGTTGTTAATTTTTAATGAAAATGAAAGTCAAAGTTATTGACAATCGGCTTTAGTTTTTAACAATACGTAGGAATACTACTAATTTTCACCTTTTCGTAACTATTTGTTTAACAATTGTTTACAAACGTTAAATTTTCAAAAAACCTTGAGTTATAAGGCTTTTAAACTATTTTTACGCAAGTTTTCGTAAAGTTTTTTCGACGTTATTTTCGTGTTTTTGATAAACAAAAAAAGCAGTTTTCTGTTGTAGAAAACTGCTTTTTAATAATTGTGCAAAATGTCTTTTAATTCACTAAAAA
>NZ_DQDX01000102.1:0-791 GCF_003525665.1 Flavobacterium sp. | reverse complement strand
TGTTTCCGTTTTTATTGATGTAGTATTTTCCGCCTTTTGGTCCTGTGAATACTTTTTTACCTTTGTATGTTCCTGTTGCTTTGTCAGCAACTTTTTTCTCAGCAGCTTTTGAAGCAGCCGTTTCTTTTAAATCTTCTTTTTCTTCAGTAGCCGTTTTTTTAACTTTAGCTTTTGTAGTAGCAGTTTCGTTTTTAACTTTTGCGTCTAATTCTTTTTTAGATTTAGTTAGCGATTTTTCTGCATCTTTTTTAGCGGTACTTTTTTCCTTTACGTCTTTAGTCAGTTTAGCAGATTTTTCTTTAACGTCTTTTTCAACTATAGCTTTGTTAGATTTTGCATCGGCTTTTGCTTTAGTAGCTTTTTCTTCTGCGTCTTTAAAACGTTTGTCTGGAGTTCCGTCTTTTTTAAGTTTTGTTGCTTTTTCTTCTGTCTCTTTTTTAGTTTTTGCAGTTTTTGCTTTGGCGTCTTTTTCTGCTTTTTTAGCTTCTTTTTCTGCGTCTTTTTTAGCTTTTGCCTTTTCTGCTTTTAGTTTGTCGGCTTTTGCTTTTTTTTCTGCAACTGCTTTTTCAGTTTTAGATTTTGCTTTTGTTGCAACTTCTTGTGCAAAGAATGTATTTGAGAATACAAATACAAAACATACTAGAATTAATTTCTTCATTTGGATTTCAGTTTAAATTATTTTATAAGTTAAAATTAGTAAATTTATTTTAACAAATACCATTCCAAATCAATTAGTTGTAGTAAACATTCTACAAGAATTAAAATGATTTACTAACTAGCCCTGATTGCAG
>NZ_DQDX01000101.1:10440-10647 GCF_003525665.1 Flavobacterium sp. | reverse complement strand
ACATCAGAAACCACAAAAGTGATCAAACAAATAAGGACTTTATTAGAAGAAACAGCTTGGGCTAAATATTTAAAAGAAGAAAATATCGAAATTTTAAGAAAGCAAATTATTAACCAGTTAATCAATTCAAATCAATCTTTTCAGGAAATAAGAAGAAACTATCTTTAAAATTCCAAACTTCATAATGTCACACTGAGCGCAGTCGAA
>NZ_DQDX01000101.1:9150-10199 GCF_003525665.1 Flavobacterium sp. | reverse complement strand
CCCGAAACCCGAAACCCGCAACTTTGCTATCCCGAAACTTGCTCTTTCGCAACCAGTCGCATCACCCAAAATCCAGAATAAGTTCCAATCAAACCAAGAATTCCCATAAACAGCCAGTTCATTTGATAGCCATAAGCCGCCACAATTCCCATCCCGATTTTGGCACTCAAAATGTGAGCTGCGCTAAAACTCATCGTAAAAATCGCCATATAGCGACCTTCATGACCTTTTGGCGCACGACTCAAAGCAAACGAATTCGAAAACGGAAACGCAAACATTTCTGCAAAGGTCATAAACAGCATCATGATGATTAGAATTCCTGCCCAAAAATTAATCAACATCAAAAACAAACTCACCGCCATAAAGAAACATCCAATAGAAACAATTTTCACTTTATTCAATTTATTGCGTTCAATATAACTCACAATTGGCATTTCCATAAAGAAAACCAAAACGCCGTTTAAAGTTAAAAGCAACCCAGTTTGAAGCTCAGTAAGATTAAATTGTTCTTTGTGATACAACGGAATTGTTGTGAATAATTGAAAAAATAAAACGCCTGTAACCACGCACATAAATAAGAAAATCCAAAAAGGTTTGTCCTTAAAAACCGATTCTCTATTCGATTCTAAAAGTGCTTTTTCCTCCTTCGATTCGGCTGGTTTTTTCTTCTCTTTTACCAACAACCAAAAAATCGAAATCGCAAGAATACATGTTGCGCCATCGGCCCAAAACAATCCTTTGTAGCCAACAGACATAATTATTAATCCGCCCAAAGCTGGTCCGGCTGCAAACCCAAGATTAATGGCTAGTCGCACCAAAGTTAGGGCTCGCGTTCTATTTTCGGGTTTTGCATACGCGCCGAGTGACACAAACATCGCAGGTCGAAACATATCGGCAACCACCATAATCGTGAAAACGGCAATAGAAATCCCAACGTAACTTGTAATAAATTGTAGTCCAAAAAACATCAAACCGCTTACAAACAAACTAAAAATCATGATTTTATAAAACCCAATTTTATCCGATAATTTTCCGCCAAGCCAAGATCG
>NZ_DQDX01000101.1:8738-9070 GCF_003525665.1 Flavobacterium sp. | reverse complement strand
CATCGAACCTAGTCCAAACCAGAACAAAATATTACCAATTTGAAGGTACGAAAAACCCAAATCTTCTTTCAAATATTTAGATAAAAAAGGCAACACCATCGTACCAGCACGGTTGATGAAGGTTACCAAAGTCAGTATCCAAATTTCTCTAGAAAATCCCTTAAAATTGTTGATGTATTTGCGAAAAGCGTTCTTTAACATTAGCCAAATTACTTAATTGCAAAGGTACATTTTTATCATTAATCTACTTTATTTTTTGAAGCTATTTCCAGCTATTCGTTGCAATCTTTTATCTCGTTTTGACAACGAGATAAAAGGATTTCCACTGCTAT
>NZ_DQDX01000101.1:7298-8675 GCF_003525665.1 Flavobacterium sp. | reverse complement strand
GATTTCCACTGCTATCTGGGCTAAACTGATCAGTAATGGTAAGAGATTATTTAAAATTCTGTGAAAATTTGTAAAATCTGTCTTTAATGAATTATTTTTGTAAAAAAAACATGAAAAAGTACTTTTCGTTGCTATTGATGATGAGTTTTATCACACTTCAAGCACAAGATAAAACTACAGAAACTTCAAAAGAATTTCAAGACAACCTTAATCTTGAGTATGCCGATAAAGCGAAAAGTCCGTTAATGGAAAAGGATTTAAAAACCTTTAGGTCATTAGATTTTTTTCCAATTAATGATAAATATATAATCGAAGCCAAGTTCATCAGAACTAAAAAAGAGAAAGTTTTTAAAATGAAAACTTCAACTTCTCGTCTTCCAGAATATATAAAATATGGCGAATTGCATTTCAAAATTGATGGAGTTGATTGCAAATTAAACGTTTATCAAAACATCGATTTAATTAAAAAACCAGGATTTGACGATTATTTATTTCTACCATTTTCAGATCTAACAAGTGGAAAACAAACCTACATTGGTGGACGTTATGTAGATTTAAGAATACAAAAAGGCACTAGTTGGAAAATTGATTTCAATAAAGCTTACAATCCATATTGTGCTTATAATTATGAATATTCTTGTCCGATTGTTCCTTTGGAAAATGATTTGAATATTGCCATTTTGGCTGGTGTAAAAAAGTTTCACGACTAATGAAATTCTTTAATTTACATACTCATAAATTCACTAATAACTCAGAAGTTTTAGAATTAGTTAATCAATATCCATGGGAATTTGATGCAACAATTCCGAACTATTCTATCGGAATTCATCCGTGGTACATTGATGAGAACCGATTAGAATCTGACCTAAAAATCACCGACGAAAAATTACATTTAAAAGAATGTTTAGCTTTAGGAGAATGCGGATTAGATAGGCGAATTGAAGTTCCAATGCAATTACAAATCGAAGTTTTCGAAAAACAAATTGCATTAGCAGAAAAATATCAAAAACCGTTAGTTTTGCATTTGGTTGCCGCTTTTCAAGAATTGATAGAAATTAAAAACCGTTTAAAAATCTCCGTTCCAATAATCATTCACGGATTTTCAAAGAACGAACAAGTTGCAAACGAATTAATTAAAAACGGATTTTATCTGTCGTTTGGAAAATATTTATTGAGAAATCCTGAATTAGAATCGGTTTTTAAATCCGTACCAAACGATAAATTTTTTCTAGAAACAGATACTATCGACGAAAGTCTTGAAGAAGTCTATCAACTAGCAGCAAAATATAAAAACATAAAAATAGAAGACGTGATAGAAATTGTAAATTCCAATTTCAAAACCGTTTTCAAATCCAATATCTAATATCAAAAATCTAA
>NZ_DQDX01000101.1:6325-7142 GCF_003525665.1 Flavobacterium sp. | reverse complement strand
ATATCTAATATCAAAAATCTAAAATTCAAATGGCAAAGTGGCAAGAAAGAGCAGAATTATTATTCAAACCAGAAGGATTAAATAATTTAAAAAACGCAAATGTATTAGTTGTAGGAGTTGGTGGCGTTGGTTCATTTGCTGCCGAATTTTTAGCTCGTGCAGGCGTTGGAAATCTTACAATTGTAGATGGTGATGTTGTTGATATTACTAACATTAATCGTCAATTGCCAGCGTTGCATTCAACAGTTGGATTATCTAAAATTGATGTTGTAGGCAATAGATTAATGGATATAAACCCAGAGTTAAATTTGACGAAAGTCCAAGAATTTTTATCTCCAGAACGTGCTTTTGAAATCGTAGAGGAAAAATACGATTATGTTTTAGATTGCATCGACAGCGTTACACCAAAATTAAATTTGATAATCGGAGCCAAACGCAAACGTGTAAAAATCATCTCTTCAATGGGCGCAGGCGGAAAAATGGAAGCTGCAAAAGTGAAAGTTGCCGACATTACCAATACGGTAAATTGCATGTTTGCCAAAACCATCAGAAGACGATTAAAAGAACACAAAATCGATAAATTAAAAGTGGTTTTTTCATCAGAAATTCAGGATGAAAGCAGTTTGAAAATGACCGATGGTTCCAATTATAAAAAATCATTTTACGGAACAAACAGCTATATGCCAGGACTTTTTGGGTTGTATATGGCAGAAACTGTGATTAGATATATTATTAAGAAAGTTTAGAAGTTTAATAGTTTAGGAGTTTAAAAGAAATTCCAAAACTCATAAACTTTTAACCTCATAAACTTATAAAC
>NZ_DQDX01000101.1:0-6135 GCF_003525665.1 Flavobacterium sp. | reverse complement strand
GTTCACAGGTATGCTTATTTTCACCATTTTAACGAATTGAATGTTGATGTAACCGACGAAATGTTTGCTACTTTCACAGGAAATTCTACTAGAAATGTTTTTCAGAAATTGAAGACTATTTTTAATTTAGAACACGAAGTTGAGGATTTAATTCAGCGAAAAAGAAACATTTTTAACGACGCTTTCGATACCAAAGCCGATTTACATTTGCTTGATGGAGTTGAAGATTTGATTAAAGATTTGCACCAAAAGGGTATTCAATTAATTGTTGCTTCATCTGCTTCAAAAGTTACTATTGATAGGGTTTTTAAGCGTTTTCATTTGCACCAATATTTTTCTGATATTGTTAGTGGCGAAGATTTTCCTAAGTCAAAACCACATCCAGCGATTTTTGAACATGCTGCTTCCTTGTCTATGGCTCCAAAAAATCAATGTATTGTGATTGAAGATTCTTCTAATGGAATTGAAGCTTCGGTTGCTGCTGGAATTTTTTGTGTTGGTTACAACAGTGAACATACAAAACTGCAAGATTTATCTAAAGCTAATTTGATAATCAATCATTTCAATGAATTATCTGCCGAAAAAATCAAGAATTTAAAATAAAATTTTCCATGATTACAACTGTAATTTTTGATATGGATGGTGTTTTGGTTAATAGCGAACCATTGCATCATGAAGTGAGTTTGGTGCAATTTGGACAATTAAATATTGAAGTCACCAACGAAATATTTGCCACATTTACAGGGAATTCAAACAAAATGATTTATCAAAAAATCAAGGATAGATTTCACCTTGATCACGAAATTGAAGACTTGATTGCCGCTAAAAACAGACTTTTTATAGAAGCATTTGATAAAAAAGAAGATCTGCATTTAATGTCTGGAGTAAAAGACTTGATTGTAGATTTATACAATAACGGAATGCAATTGGTTGTGGCATCATCATCTGAAATGGAAATAATCAATAAAGTTTTTGAACGTTTTGATTTAGATAAATATTTCAAATATAAAGTCAGTGGAAATGATTTCCCGGAATCTAAACCAAATCCAGCAATTTTCTTAAAAGCTGCCGAATTAGCTCAAACTCCAATTGAAAATTGTATCGTTATTGAAGACAGCACAAACGGAATTAAAGCAGCAAAAGCAGCCGGAATTTATTGTATTGCATATAAAAGCGAAGGTGTTGACAATCAAGATCAATCGCTGGCTGATACCGTTATTTATGATTATAGAGAATTGAATTATCAAATAATTAAAAGCATAAATTAAACATGAAAAAACTACTTTTTTATCTTTCTGTATTGTTATTTTCATTGATTTTAAATGCGCAAGAAAATCCATTTAAGAATGAGATTATTGCATTTCTAAAGCAAGATAGTATTCAAAAGCCAGAAGATGGAATGGTCCTTTTTATAGGTAGCTCTTCCTTTAGATTATGGAAAGATGTAAAGGAAGATTTCAAAAATCCTAATATTTTAAATCGGGCTTTTGGTGGAGCAACACTTCTCGATGTTATTCAGTATCAGGAAGCTGTGGCTTTACAGTACAAGCCTAAAAAGATATTTATTTATTGTGGTGAAAATGATGTTGCGAGCTCAGATAAAGTTACTCCAAAAATGGTTTTAAAGCGATTCAAGACCTTGTATAAGTCGTTACGAAATCATTTTCCAGAAACTCCAATTGTTTTCGTGTCTTTAAAACCAGCTATTTCTAGATGGGCGATGAAAGATAGAATGATCGCAACTAACAAACTAATACATGGATTTATGAAAAATAAAAAGAATGCAGTATTTGTTGATATTTGGGATGCTATGTTAGAAAACGGCGAGCCCAAAAAAGATATCTTCAAAGAAGATAATTTGCACATGAACTCACAAGGTTATGCTATTTGGGTAAAGGAAATGAATAGTTTGGTTAACGATTGATTTATGCGTTAAAAATTCTCCTCCTTTGGAGGAGTGCCTGAAAGGCGAGGTGGTTTTTATAGTTTTTAAAATAATAAATTACTAAATTTTAAAAAAAATAGTTTAATGGAAGAAATTACAGCTTACATCAACCAAATTCCAATTAAAAGGAATTTTGTTGAAAATCTTCCTTACAACAGTAAATTAAAATCGCGAGCAAGAGCTTTGCGTAAAGCAGGAAATTATTCTGAAGTTGTTTTTTGGCAACAAGTTCATAAAAATAAATTTCATTCTATTGACTTTGATAGACAGCGCATTATAGGGAACTTTATTGTTGATTTTTATATAAAAACATTAGGTCTTATTGTTGAAATTGATGGAGAAAGTCACAATGATAAAGAAGAATATGACGATATGCGTGAGGAATATTTTAAATCTTTAGGGTTAAAAATTTTTAAAACCACTAATCTAAGAGTTTTACATGACTTGGACAATGTTATGAAAGAGCTAGAAAATTTTATTATTGAGCATTTTTCTATTAAATAATTTACCACCTCGACCTTCGGCCACTCCTCCATAGGAGGAGAATATTAACCGGTAAGTATTAATTTCTCATTTGTATTATTGTTAAAATTTCCACCTCGTCCTTCGGACACTCCTCCAAAGGAGGAGAATTCTTAACGCATAAAACTACTAACCAACAGCTTCCTTGTAAACTTTTAAGCATTTTTCACGCGCTTCTTTATGATCTACAATTGGTTTTGGATAATGTATTGTTTCCAACTCGGGAATCCATTTTTTGATGTATTTCAATTCTTTATCAAATTTTTTTACTTGTTCTGTTGGATTGAAAATTCTAAAATAAGGCGCAGCATCAACGCCACTTCCAGCTGCCCATTGCCAATTTCCAACGTTGCTTGCTTGTTCGTAATCTAATAATTTTGTGGCAAAATACGTTTCACCCCAACGCCAGTCGATTAATAAATGTTTGCACAAAAAACTTGCAGTAATCATTCGCACACGATTGTGCATGTGACCTGTAGCGTTTAACTCGCGCATTCCTGCGTCCACAAAAGGATAACCGGTTTTTCCTGCGCACCATTTTTTAAATAAATCTTCATTATTTTCCCAAACAATAGCATCGTATTTTGGACGGAAACTCGATTTGTTTGTATGTGGAAAATGCCACAATATTTGCATAAAAAATTCTCTCCAAATCAATTCCTTAAAAAAGGTTTCGTTCTTGCTTTCAATCGCTTTTGCAATCATTTTTCGGATGGAAACTGCACCAAATCTTAGATAAATTCCGAGATAAGAAGTCTTATTTAAAGCAGGAAAATTTCGAGTGGCTTCATAATTGTCTATTAAACTACTTGAAATATCAAATGGTGTAACTTTGATCGAAGAAGTTTCAAATCCGATATCTGATAAACTTAAAAAAGGATAGGAGTGAAGTGCTATTTTATTTAAATAATCTTCCGAATTATAATTGACTAACTTGATTTTTTTGAAGTTTTCTTTCCATTTATTAGAATACGGAGTATAAACTACATACGGCGTTCCATCGTCTTTTACTACTTCGCTTTTTTCGAAAATAACTTGGTCTTTGCTTGTCTTAAATTCGATGTTATTCTCTTTAAACAAATGGTATAAATCTAAATCACGTTTGCGAGCATAAGGTTCATAATCGTGATTAGTGTAAACCGATTTAATAGTATTTTCTGAAATTAACTTCTGATAAACTTCAAATGGTTTTCCATGAAAAACAGCTAATGATTTACCTAGTTCCTGAAGTTGTTTCTGGATTTTTTCGAGTTGATTGTGAATGAAAGTTACGCGTGCATCGTCTTTTGGCAATTGCGACAATATCGCATCATCAAAAATGAATATGGGAAGCACTTCTTCATCAGCATTTAATGCGTGAAAAAGTCCAACATTATCGTCTAATCGTAAATCGCGTCGAAACCAGAATATGTTCATTCTACTGTTTGTTGTTTATAGTTTATTGTTATCCGTTAACCAATAAGGTTGACATTCCGCCATCTACGTGGAAGATTTGCCCCGATATCCAACTGCTTTTTTCAGACAATAAAAAACTAGCCATTTGAGCCATATCATCAGAAGTCCCAACTCTTTTCAATGGATGACGTTGCGCCGATTTTTCTTTTTTGTCGTCGTTGCTCAAGAACTTTTCTGCCAATGGCGTATCGGTTAATGATGGTGCAATTACGTTTACTCTAATTTTTGGAGCATATTCTGCAGCTAATGCTTTTGCAAATCCTTCGATAGCGCCTTTTGCAGCAGCAACACTTGTGTGGAAAGGCATTCCCATACTTGCAGCAACCGAACTAAACAGCACAATACTAGATTGATTGGAAGCCGTTAAATTAGGTAAAACTGATTGGATAACTTTCACCAAACTTATGAAATTTATTTGTAAATCTTGTTCAAAAGCTTCTGGTTTTAAGCCACGAAATGGTCGTAAATTGATACTTCCAGGACAATAAACCAATCCATCAATGACTTCGGGTAATTTAGAGGTATCTAAAGTATCTGTGGTGGCATCAAATGGAATGTGAGTAACATTCATTTCAGCAATTTCTTCATTAGTTCTAGAAGCTACAAAAACGTTATTTCCTTCTTGCAATTCTTTTGCAATGGCTAATCCAATTCCATATGAACCGCCAATTAGTAGTATATTTTTCATGATTATAATTTTGGAATTTGGAATTTATTATTTGGTATTTTTATGGTCAAATTCTCCAAACATTTCGATTAATTTTTTTCTTCTGTATTCAAATATTTCATTCAATTTAGGTTTTACTAAAAATGGATGAACCAACTGACCTAAAATTCCCATTGGAACTTTATAATCAACAATATCTTCCATTTCAACGCCACCAGGAATTTCTTTTATAAAATGTTTGTGATGCCAAAGTGCGTATGGACCAAAACGTTGTTCATCAACAAAATATTTTTTGTCTTCAACATGTGTAATTTCGGTAACCCATTTTGCTGGAATTCCTAAAATTGGCGTTACAATATATTGGATTATTTGTCCCGGAAACATTGGTCTATCTGCACCAGAAAGAATTTTGAAACCCATATATTCCGGAGTTATTTTCTGTAAATTCTTTGGATCAGATAATAAATCCCAAGCTTCATCAATGGTTATTGGTAAATTTTGTTTGGTGTGAAGTCTGTATATTTTCATTTAATTGTTGAGTTTAATTCGATGTAAAAATAGTAAATGTTTAACTATTATTTGAATTTGTTAAACAAAAATNNCAACATTTGAAGAGAATACAATTTGTAATTTTGACATTCTAAACTTAAAATATATGAAAAAAATTATTTTTGTATTGGCAATGATTCTTGCTAATTACGCTATTGAAGCACAAGTAAAAACTCCACAATCAAGTCCAAAATCGGTTGTAAGTCAGGTTGTTGGATTAACAGATGTGACTCTTGATTACTCACGTCCAAGTGCAAAAGGAAGAACTGTTTTTGGTGATTTAGTTCCTTTTGGAAAATTATGGAGAACTGGTGCAAACCAAAATTCAATGATTACTTTCAGCGAAGATGTTGTTATTAAAGGAACTACATTGAAAAAAGGAAAGTATGCTATTTTTACAACTCCAAAAGCTGACATGTGGGAAGTAATTTTTTACACTGCAACAGACAATTGGGGAACGCCAGAAAACTGGGATGTAAATAAAGTGGCGTTAAGCACAAACGTTGATCCAGTTATGTTAGGAAACAATGTTGAAACGTTTACATTAGCAATCAATAATGTTTCTAATGATAGTGCAACGTTAGATATTTCTTGGGAAAAAACTATGGTTTCTGTGAAATTTGAAGTTCCAACTCAAAAAATGGCTATCGCTAGTATTAACAAAGCATTAGCTGGTCCAACCGCTGGCGATTATTATGCTGCTGGTCAATATTACTACCAATCTAATGGTGATATGAATAAAGCGTTAGAATATGTAAACAAATCTTTTTCTATGCTAAAAGCGGGTGAAGAAGCTCCATACTGGCAATTGCGATTGAAGTCTTTAGTTCAAGCAAAATTAGGAGATAAAACTGGTGCAATTGCAACTGCAAAATTATCTTTGGCTGGTGCTGAAAAAGACGGAAATCAAGATTACGTTAAAATGAATAACGATAGTTTGAAAGAATGGAGTAAAAAATAATTTTCTCCTTTTTTAATGACTAGTCCTAAATAATCG
>NZ_DQDX01000104.1:2698-6849 GCF_003525665.1 Flavobacterium sp. | reverse complement strand
TATAAACAATAAACTATAAACATTTTTTTAGAATTCTGCGTTTTGTGGTGTTCTTGGGAAAGGAATTACGTCGCGAATGTTAGACATTCCAGTTACAAATAATACCAATCTTTCAAATCCTAATCCGAAACCTGAGTGAACTGCCGAACCGAATCTTCTAGTATCTAAATACCACCAAAGTTCTTCTTCGTCAATTCCGAGAGCTTTCATTTTTTCAACCAAAACGTCGTAACGTTCTTCTCTTTGCGATCCACCAACGATTTCTCCAATTCCTGGGAAAAGGATATCCATAGCGCGAACTGTTTTTCCGTCTTCGTTCAAACGCATGTAAAATGCTTTTATATTTGCTGGATAATCAAACAAAATTACTGGACATTTGAAGTGTTTTTCAACTAAATATCTTTCGTGCTCACTTTGTAAATCTGCACCCCATTCGTTGATGATATAATTGAATTTTTTCTTTTTATTTGGAGTTGAATCTCTTAAAATATCAATTGCTTCGGTGTAAGAAACACGTTTGAAATTGTTTTCTAAAACGAAGTTTAATTTTTCTAACAAAGCCATTTCGCTTCGTTCTGCTTGTGGTTTTGATTTTTCTTCTTCTAATAAACGACCTTCTAAAAACTTCAAATCGTCCTGGCATTTATCCATCGTATATTTTATCACATACTGAATAAAATCTTCTGCCAAATCCATGTTATCGTCCAAATCATTGAAAGCCACTTCTGGTTCAATCATCCAAAATTCTGCCAAGTGACGAGAAGTGTTAGAGTTTTCAGCTCTAAAAGTTGGTCCGAAAGTATAAATCTGGCCCAATGCCATTGCAAAAGTTTCTCCTTCTAATTGACCTGAAACTGTTAGGTTGGTTTCTTTTCCGAAGAAATCTTCTTTGTAATTTACTTTTCCGTCTTCAGTTCTTGGTGTGTTGTCAAATGGCAAAGCCGTAACTTTAAACATTTCTCCAGCACCTTCAGCATCAGAGCCAGTAATGATTGGCGTGTTTACATACACAAATCCTTTTTCTTGAAAATAAGTATGAACCGCATGAGCCAATACAGAGCGAACTCTCATGATTGCTCCAAAAGCATTGGTTCTAACTCTTAAATGTGCTTTCTCTCTTAAAAATTCTAAACTTGGTTTATTTCTTAATTGAATTGGGTAAGTTTCAGCATCTGAATCACCCAGAATTTCTAATTTGGAAACTTGAATTTCATATTTCTGTCCTGCACCTTTACTTTCAACTAACGTTCCAGTTACAGAAATTGATGCGCTGGTTGTAATTCTTTTTAAAATTTCTTCAGGTGTATTTTCAAAATCTACAACACACTGAATATTATTAATTGTTGAACCATCGTTTAATGCTATAAATTGACTGTTTCTAAAAGTTCTAACCCAACCTTTTGCATTTACTTCGTAATTCGCTTTTGTGCTATTTAATAAGTCTTTAACTTTTGTGTGTTTCATTGTAATTTTAGATTTTAAATTTTTGATATCAAATATCTAATGCAAATATAAATTATTTATTTCTTTCTAATTCGTCTAATTTTTCATCAGATTGTTCTAGAATGTCTATTGTTGGTTCAAGGAATTCTTGTTCGTTGGCTAATGTTTTATTTAGTGTTAAAACCAAGGCTGGAAGCAAAACCAAATTGGATAACATTCCGAAGCATAAAGTTATAGATACCAATCCGCCAAGTGCAACTGTGCCACCAAAACTTGAAAGCATAAAAACTGAGAAGCCAAAAAATAATACAATTGACGTGTAAAACATACTTATTCCGGCATCGTTAAACGTTGCAAATACTGATTTTTTTATCTTCCATTCGTTTCGTGAAAGTTCTAATCTGTATTGAGCCAAGAATCGTAAGGTATCGTCAACCGATAATCCAAAGGCAATTCCGAATACCAATAATGTAGATGGTTTTAATGGAATTCCGAGAAATCCCATAATTCCAGCAGTCATAATTAATGGCAATAAATTTGGTATTATGGCAACCAAAACCATTTTGAATGATCGAAACATTATGGCAACCAATCCGCCAGTTAATAAAAAGGCAAATAATAATGATGAAAGGAGATTATCCAGCAAATATTTAGTTCCTTTTTGAAAAACCGATGCTTTACCAGTAATAATCACTTCATATCTTTCTGATGGAAATAATTTGTTTACTTTTTTACGAATTTGAGCTTCAATGTCTTCCATTTTTTCGCCGTTTTCGTCTTTGATAAACGTGGTCATTCGAGCAATACTTCCATCGGCATTGATGTAACTTTTAAGCTGATTGTCTTTGCCGTTGTTAAGTGAATTTTTAATATACGGAATCAAGAAAGTTTCCTCTTGTGAAGATGGCAATAAGTAAAATTCGGGATTTCCGTTGTAGTAAGCTTGTGTGAAATTTTTGGCAACGTTTACAATAGACAATGGTTTAGAAAGTTCAGGAATTTCGATGATAGTTTCTTCCAATTCTTCCATTCTACGAAGATTGGTAAGCTTCATTGCTCCGTTTTTCTTCTTGGTATCAATCATTATTTCGAGTGGCATCACACCATCAAATTCTTTTTCGAAAAAACGAATGTCTTCAAAAAATTCGGTTTTTTTTGGCATGTCTTCAATGATGCTTCCAGAGATTTTTATTTCGTAAATTCCGATAATTCCGAAGACTAATAAAACTACAGCTGTAGTGTAAACTCCAAATCGTCTAAATTTTACTGTGTTTACAATCCAATCGAAGAAAAAGGTTAACGATTTTCGTTCTAAATGTCCTAAATGTCTAGCATTTGGTGGCGGAATATAACTGAAGAAAATTGGAATAATCAATAAACTTAAAGTGTAAATTGCTATAATATTGATAGTTGTAACCACGCCAAATTCTTTTAATAAATCATTATTTGTAATGATAAACGTAGCAAAACCAACTGCTGTTGTGATGTTGGTCATTAAAGTTGCAGTACCAGTTTTGGTAATTACGCGTTGTAATGCTTTAGCTTTATTAGAATGTTTGTGGTATTCTTGATGGTATTTATTGATGAAGAAAATACAATTTGGAATTCCGATTACGATTACTAAAGTGGGAACTAATGCTGTAAGAACCGTGATTTGATAACCCATTGCGCCCATGATTCCAAAAGACCACATTACGCCGATAATTACTACTAGCATTGCTACAACGGTCGCTCTAAATGATCTAAAAAAGTAGAAGAAAATTAGCGAAGTAATCAATAAAGCCGCGCCAATAAACAACCCAATTTCGTCGATAATTGTTTTGGCATTTAAGGTTCGAATGTACGGCATTCCAGAAACATGCGGTTTAATGCCAGTTTCTTTGTAGAATTTATCAATTTCGGGAATGAATTTATTGAGAATGTATTCTTTTCTAGCTTTGGTGTTGACAATTTTTTTATCAATGTAAACAGCAGAACGAATGGCTTTGGTTTCTTTGTTGAATAATAACCCTTGGTAAAATGGGAATTTATTGAAGAAATCAGATTTAAGTTCGTCTAAATACTTTTGGTCATTTAATTTATTCGGATTTACAAAAGGCTTTAATTCAAAAGATTGTAAGGTGTCGTTTTTAACTAATTCTTGAAGGTTATCAACCGAAATCACCAAACTTACTTCTTTGTCACTTTTCAGTTTTTGCATTAAATTACTCCATGCTTGAAACACTTTTGGCGTGAATAATTTTTCGTCTTTGGTTGCAATTACAATGAGATTTCCTTCTTCGCCAAAGTTTCTAAGAAAATGATTATAGTCAACATTTACTTTGTCATCGGCTGGAATTAGGTTGGCTTCGGTTTGTGTAAACTTCACATTTTTCCATTGCAAAGCAAGAAGAACTGTGATTAAAACAATTCCGCATAAAATTACAATTCTATTTCTAAGGATAATTCGAGCAATAAATTCCCAAATACCAATACCTGACATCTTTTTCATAAAAACCTAAAATGGGTTGCAAAGGTAATCAAAACGGCTCAAAACCAAAGAACTTACCGCTTTCTTTTACTTAGAATTTTAACTATGTCATCTTATTGTAAAGTTGTTATAAAAACTGACTAATTATTAAAGTTTTTAATACAATTTTTACCATATTTGTAGGATTAAGTGAACTGATTTTTTTGGGATGAATAAATTTAAAAATACTATTTTTTAT
>NZ_DQDX01000104.1:406-2600 GCF_003525665.1 Flavobacterium sp. | reverse complement strand
ATACTATTTTTTATATTGCCGTAACTGGCGGATTTACTGCGTTAATTTTTTGGATAGTTTCTAAAGGTAAAATTCTAGAAACTGGAAGAAATATTATTGCACCAACATCTAATGGAGATTATTTTAACCAATTTATAGATTCGTTAACCCATAATTTACAACATCCATTAGCGATATTATTACTTCAAATTATCACAATAATTATCGTAGCCAGAGTATTTGGTTGGATTTTTAGAAAAATTGGTCAACCATCTGTTATTGGTGAAATTATTGCTGGTATTTTTCTTGGTCCATCACTTGTAGGAATGTATTTTCCCGAATATTCGGCACTGCTTTTTCCTAAAGAATCACTCGGAAATCTTCAGTTTTTAAGTCAGATTGGACTGATTTTATTCATGTTTGTTGTTGGAATGGAACTCGATTTGAAAGTTCTAAAAAATAAAGCCAACGATGCTGTAGTGATAAGTCATGCAAGTATTATTTTTCCTTTCGCACTCGGAATTGGATTATCCTATTTTGTTTACAATCAATTTGCACCCGAAGGCGTTGAGTTTTTATCCTTTAGTTTGTTCATGGGAATTGCTATGAGTATTACTGCTTTTCCGGTATTGGCTCGAATTGTGCAAGAACGAGGAATTCATAAAACCAAACTTGGAGCAATTGTAATAACTTGTGCTGCTGCCGATGATATCACTGCTTGGTGTATTCTTGCAGCTGTAATTGCAATTGTAAAAGCAGGAACTTTTGCAAGTTCGATGTATGTAATTTTACTAGCATTGGTCTATGTTTTAGCCATGTTATTTGTAGTAAAACCATTCTTGAAAAAAGTAGGAGATTTGTATGCAACACGAGATAATTTAAGTAAACCTGTTGTCGCAATATTTTTATTGACGTTAATTATTTCGTCTTATTTATCAGAAGTTATCGGAATTCATGCATTGTTTGGCGCTTTTTTGACTGGAGCCATTATGCCCGACATTACTAAAATTAGAAATATAATTATAGAAAAAGTCGAAGACATTGCCTTGATTTTATTATTGCCATTATTCTTCGTTTTTACTGGTTTACGTACGCAAATCGGATTAATTAACGATCCTTATTTGTGGAAAATTACTGGATTTATTATTCTAGTTGCCGTAGTTGGAAAGTTCTTAGGAAGTGCTCTGGCTGCACGATTTGTGGGTCAGAATTGGCGCGATAGTTTGACGATTGGTGCCTTGATGAATACTAGAGGTTTAATGGAATTGGTCGTGCTAAATATTGGTTATGACTTGGGTGTTTTATCATCAGAAATCTTTACTATGATGGTAATTATGGCTTTGGTTACTACATTTATGACTGGTCCAGCAATTGATGTAATTAATTATATTTTCAAACGAAAAGAAGTAATCATTCCGAAGGAAATTAGCAACAGTGCCTTTAAAATATTGATTTCTTTTGGAAATAATGAAAAAGGAAAATCGCTGTTAAGATTAGCAAATAGTTTTGTAAAAAAGCAAAAAGACAACACCAACATTACTGCTTTGCATTTGTCTTTATCTGATGAAATGCATGCTTATAATTTGGAAGAATACGAACAAGAAGCATTCGAACCAATTTTATTAGAATCAAAAACTATCAATCAAGAAATAACTACAATTTTCAAAGCAACCGTTGATATTGAAACCGATATTACTGATATTGCTACAAAAGGAAATTTTGATTTGGTTTTGGTAGGTTTAGGAAAATCAATTTTTGAAGGAACTTTACTTGGAAAAGTACTCGGATTTACAACACGAATTATCAATCCAGATCGATTGTTAGACAAATTTACTGGTAAAGAAGGTTTGTTTCATAACTCACCATTTGACGATAGAACGCGTTTGATTATATCTAAAAGTAAAATGCCACTTGGAATTCTAATTGATAAAGATTTTAGTGAAGTAAACGATGTTTTTGTTCCGATTTTTTCATCGGAAGATGCTTTTTTAATTGATTATGCCGAGAAATTGATTTACAATAGCAATTCGAAAATCACAGTTTTAGACATTGAAGATCAAGTGAAAAACAATGCCGAAATTGAAACCGAAATCAAAACTTTAAAACATACTTATCCAGAAAACATAGCGGTTTTAAATGAAAATAACATGAAAGCCGGATTTCTAGCACAACAAAATCTTATGATTATTTCGCTAGAAAGTTGGAAGAAATTAGT
>NZ_DQDX01000104.1:0-162 GCF_003525665.1 Flavobacterium sp. | reverse complement strand
CATCGGTTTTGATTATTAAGCCGTAGGTTTTATTCTGCTACTAATCAATGTAATTTTTTTTGAGTTTATAAGTTCATTTTAATTTTTAGAATTTGTATTTTTTTTACTTTCTAAAATCTATATTCCATTTTTATTAGAAAATATCGGGGTAATAATCTGTAT
>NZ_DQDX01000142.1:5845-6112 GCF_003525665.1 Flavobacterium sp. | reverse complement strand
GTGTGAATTAGAAAATTCGCCACCAAAAAAAATCGAACCTCGAAAAAGCGCTAAATTATTTTTTTGGAAATTCGCGAAAATCCCTACCTAGAATATACTTCTTTGGATTATCACAAAAAAAGAAAGTTTCGAGAAAGGCTATTTCCGAAGGATTGTAATTATTCAATCAAAAATAGAGATTGTAGAACCACTAGAGTCAGTAGTTGATTTACTCTAAAAGCTGCTTTAAATAAAGTATACTTCTTAAAAACAAAAAACTCACTACTT
>NZ_DQDX01000142.1:4493-5694 GCF_003525665.1 Flavobacterium sp. | reverse complement strand
TAAAAAGCAGTGAGTCAAGTATGGTACACGAATCAGTCAAAATATCTAACCAATTGCTAATTGATTTTGACGAATTTTCGAATTTTGTAAATACTTTATAGATATGAAATTAGCCTATTACACTACTCAATTCAAACATCGGTAAATATAAAGCTACTAAAAGAATACCAACAATTAAACCTACAATAATAATGATCAATGGTTCAATTACAGTTGCAACAAGTTTTGATTGTCTCACAACTTCATTATTATATTGTTCATTAAGTTGGTTGAAAACAAATTCTGTTTGATTTGTTTCTTCTGCCACTTTGACTAGAGAAATTATTCTGTCATCAAACATCTTGTTTCCGGATAAACTTTGACTTAAACTATTTCCTTTTAAAATACTTGCTTCCACTTTTTCAAGTGATTGTTGCAATGGAACAAAACTAATCATGTTTTTTACCATTTGAATACTATTTAATATTGGAACTTTGGAACTAGTCAATAATGATATAGCTTGAGTAAACTGAGCTAAATAAATCTTAGTCATAAAGGTTCCAATTACAGGAATCTTCAAAATTGTATTATGTAAAACTTCTCTAAACTTATAATTTTTATTTAAAAACTTACCTGATATAATTAATCCTACAATAAAAACTAAAACGAGCCAACCGTAATTCTTAATGGCATCTGAAAACGATATAATTACTCTTGTTAAAAAAGGTAACTCAATTTTATTTTGGTTAAATATATCCTGAAACATAGGAACTACGTAGCTTAGCATAAAAACGACAACTAAAACTGCTGTTGATAACACAATTGTTGGATAAGTCAAGGCACTTATTATGATTCTTTTTTGTTCATTTTTTCGTTCAAAAAACACACCCAATCTATTGGACACTTTGGATAAAGTTCCAGTTTCTTCACCTATTTTAATTGAATAAAACTCGTACTCTGTAAAGTATTTGGTTTCTTTTAGTGAATCGGAAAGTGGCTTACCATTTATTACATTATTTAGAATTTCTTCAAAAACTAATTTATCATTTTCTTTTTTTTGATTCTCTTTTATTAATTGTAATGAATCTTTAATTGTAATACCCGCTTGTAACAACCCTCCCAACTCATTATAACACTCAAATTTCTTTTTAGAAGAGAATCCATTACCAAAAAAAGTGATTTCTCGTTTCAGTAATTTTTCAATTTCTGAGCTGAGTTCATT
>NZ_DQDX01000142.1:0-4428 GCF_003525665.1 Flavobacterium sp. | reverse complement strand
TGTATAAGAGACAGATTTTCTAGTTTTCACAATTTCTTGATTCATAAAAAGAGTTGCATCATTTTTTTTAAAGACAAAGAAATGAGAGTCAGCTGCTTCTTTTTTTTCTATAAAAGAGATTGCATCAATAATTCCTTCGGTCACTTCATTACCTTGAAAAAATAGTTTTTCAATTTGAATTTCCGTATTTAAAGTATCTGTATTTCTTAATACAAAATCATTGTTCAAATTGTAATAGACCGAATCTATTTCGGATTTAAAAACTAGCTGATTGTCATTTGAATTAAAAATAATTTGTGAGTGCTTGTTAAAATCCAACCAAATCCTTTGTTTAAAAAAAGCTAAATTGGTTGTTCTATCGTAATTTTTTTGAATTACTACAATTTGTTTGTTTACTAAATTTAAAACTGTAAACGCCAAACCCACAACAATAACTGTAATTATCATTGCAATCAGTAATTCCGATAGAGTAAAAGATTTTACTTTACTTTTCATCAATTCTACTTTTAATTACTTTTTTATTGGATTTGTTTTTCTTTGCCTCAAATTCTACTATTTTCTCATTACTATCAACTGAAACTATCTTATTAACTGAAATTTCCCAATTTTGATATGTTTCATTATATGGAAGTACAATTTTATTATTTTGATACTCATATTCCAATTCATATAGTCTATTTTCTATTTCCGTTGTATTGTTGTTAAATCCATTTAACAATAGATTGTTTATCACCAAACTTGAAACAATAAAAATCACAACTATCAAAACAGTTGCAACTAATGACTCAACTAATGTGGCTGATTTTATTTTCTTTAATACATCCATTTAGCAATTCCTTTTTTACTATCTTCAAATAAAATTCCACAAAATGATTCTGGGAAATTATCATCTACAATTTGTCCGTTAAAGATATGATTTATAAAAATTGAGCCAGCCGCATTTACCACAAACTGATTAGTGTATACAGAACCCACAACCTTACCTTTTAATTCAAAATTCCCTTGACAATACACTTCTCCTTTTACAGAGGAATTTTCATCAAGAAACAATTGTGTTTTAAAATCATTTTCTTTAACAGATTTGAAATAACAAAGTGTTCCTTTTATTTCTGAATTTTTGTCTATTGCAATATGATAATCTTCTGGTTGTGAATTACTAAATAGTTGCTTCTCTTCATCTTCAATTAAGACCAACGCAGATGGATAATTTAATTTGCAATTCTTACCTATTGTAATTTTCTTACTTGCTATAACTTGAAAATTACCTTTAACACCATCCTCTACTTCAACTATTGGCGCAATAATTAATACATCTTTTAATTGTGAAGTTTTTTTTATTCTTATTAACTCATCCGATTTTATTATAATATTCCCAGAAAGTCTATTGTTATTTAATTCAATCATTCCACTTTTATAAAAAACCTTTGTTTGCTTTAAAAACGAGTTTGGAGCTTCAACCAAATCATTTTCGCCAATAAATTCTTCTTGATTGAACTTATTGTTTAAAAAATATAATTTAAGTTGTTCAGCAAATGTATTCCTCAATTTTGGAAGAAATAAACCGCTACTTTTTGTAACACCTTGAATTAATTCTTGTCCATAAAAACTCTCACCTGCAATATATCCTGGATTAATTCCTTGATTTGGAAGAAAAACAGTTCCTTTTAAAATTGTTTTGCCAACAATCACTAGTGGTTTATACGTATCTTGTAAGTATAATGTAGGCCTCATACTGGACTCCATTTGCGTACCTAACAAAGCACATTTGTAGAATATTTTTTTTCTATGAGTAGTTTTTACAATTGCTTTCTCAAATATACCCCAATGTGAAAGGTGAACTTGAATCATTTGGTTTTCTTGACTTAAATCTTTTAAAGTAATTGTGTCTGAGGTTTGATTTTCCTCTTTCAATAAATAGTTTATTCCTGAAGTAGCTAATTGTATGTTTTCTACTGTCGCTTTAGATTGTTCTATAAAGAAATTATGGGTATTTTGTAACAGAACAAGCCCAGCTAAAACTAAAGCAATAACAACCCCAATAAAAATAGTAAACTGAAGTGCTCCTGAAAAGACTTTATTTTTTATAATTAACTTCACTATTGTATAAAGACCACTTTTAAATCTCCTTTATAAACTGCATAAATAGTTTCTCTGTTACCTTCTTTTAATTTTACTTCATTCTCAACATCACCTTTTCTCATAAAATAAGTTTTCCCATTTATAATGATCATGAATACTTTCACTTTCTCTTTATTATCAGAAACTATACCTTTGTATTGAATTTGAGGCCATACTAATTCTTCTTTTACTATTACAGCTTTACTCTTTGGTTTTACAACATTTGATTTTTGAGAATCATCAATTATTTTTCCTAAAAAAGGATCTCTACTATTGACTTTGACACTAAATGTATCTTTAGGCTTAATTATAAATGGCTTAATGGCAATTTCTTTAGTTGCATTATCTACAATCTCAGTATCAGAAAATGAAAAAAATTGATAAATTACTGCACCCCAAATAAATAAAACAATGGGCAACAATACATATATGCTTTTTTTATTCTTCATTTTAGTCAATTGTGAAACTAAAGGTAGAACTAACACTTCCAACATTACCTGCTGTATCAAATGCTTTAACTCTCCAATAATAAGTTCCTTCACTTAATGTTTTAGAAAATGGACTTGTAGCCTGTGCTTTTGAGTCTAAAATAGTCAATGCATTATCAGTATAAATATAGATACTATCTCTTTCTGTACTACCCGAAATTGGAGTCCTTGTCCATTGAAAAGAAATATCTGTTACCGTTGTGGTGCTTGAGTTGGCAGGAGTTGAAAGAGTTGGTGTGTTGGGTGGAGTTACATCAACTAAAATTGACCTTGCAGAATAAAGCGTATAATCTGTTCCATTTGTAGCTCTAACTTTCCATTGAAAAGATCCTTCTGGAAAAGTATAATTATACAATGTATTTGCCGTATTTACATCTAATAACAAAGTACTTGAACTATCAAACACCTGTAATTGATAATTAGTTGCTCCTATTATTGACTGCCAACTTAAACTTTGGGTTGGAATTTTTGTAATTAAATTATTTGCAGGAGAGGTTAATAAAACGGTGTTACTCTGAAAATCTTCATTGCTTGCAACTGTAACTGATCTTTTGGAAAAAGAAGTACTATATGATCCATTTAATGCTCTTACTCTCCATTCGTATTGGCCAACAGGTAATTGTTGTGTAAATGAAGTTGATGAAATAACTGTATCTAGAACTATTTGAAGTGGATTTGAAAAATTTGGTTTTGCTACTTGTATTTGATATTCTGTAGCATCTTGAACACCATTCCATGAAAATGTTATTCCAGTTGTTAAAAATTGAGCATTGTCAAATGGCGCAACTAGTTCCACCTCTTCTTCTGAAATATCTTGCTCAATAAGTATTTCACTACATGAAAAAAAAGTACTCAAACAAAGTAGTAGTATAATTATCTTATTGTAATTCATAATTTTCATTTTTACATTTTATACAAACTCTTGTTTCTTCTTTTCTCTTTAATTTTAGTATGCGTATTGCCTTTACATGATTTACAATCAACAATAATGTCTGCAAGATACCATTCTTGTCTTTTATTTAATGCCCAACAACCTTTACTTAATTCATAACCTAAAACAACACCCGATTGCAAGTCGATTGTTTCGGTCAATTTATTTGATTTGTATAATGCTAAGGCGTATTTTTTTTCTTGTTTATTAATTAAATAATAAGCATCTGCTTGTTTTATTTTGTTAATATTTTCTGATGAAAGAGTTGTAGCAATACTTGTTATAAGTTTCGCTTTTTTTGTGTCTTTCAAAAAACTGATAACATTTTTGTTGTTGTTAGTGTTTATTTCCTCAAGATAACCAGAAACATCTAAAATACTAATAGTAACTAACTCGGGTTTTGTATCCAAACTGTCAATATATTCTATTTTAGATTGACTTTGATTGTACTTAGACTTTTTAATATAAAGTTTGTTTAACTTTTTATCAAAAGGCACAATACTAACATCTACTCTAATTTTATTTTCTAAATTTGGAAAAACACGAGTTGAAAAATCATTTTTTATATAAACTGATTTTGATAGGCCAATACTACCTAATTCAGTAGTATTGTTTGAAATTTTATAATTTTTATCTTTTATCTTTACCGTTTGACACGAAGCAAAACTTACTAATAATAACAGTAGAATATATTTCTTCATTTAAGCATTGTTTTTTTGTAAAGTTAAAAAAATATGTCTAGTCTTAGGCATTAAATTTATTGTTGTGTTTATCTTGAAAAAGACTTTGAGTAAATTATTAAATTTTAATCCAATTTGAAGAAATAATTCTTTTTTTGTGCAGATTGTGAAGTTTATCTTACGAATATTTATTATTAATATTTAAATCATA
>NZ_DQDX01000006.1:8543-11762 GCF_003525665.1 Flavobacterium sp. | reverse complement strand
TTGAACTGAGCTTCGCCTGAGTCTCGTGGGCTCGGAGATGTGTATAAGAGACATCCATTCGTTTCTAATTATTTTCTTAAATTTTCAATAAACGATACAACCGAAGCATGAGAAATGGTGTTATTTTCAAAATGTTTTCTAATAGTTTTTCGTTCTTCATCTGTTGTTTCAAACTGATTTAGAATATTATTGATGTGCATTTTCATGTGACCTTCTTGAATTCCGGTGGTTGTTAACGAACGTAAAGCCGCGAAGTTTTGTGCCAAACCAGTAACGGCTACAATTTGCATTAATTGGTGCGAACTTGGTTTTCCTAGAATTTGTAAAGCCATTTTCACTAACGGATGAAGCGATGTTAATCCGCCAACGGTTCCAAGTGCAAGAGGCATTTCCATCCAAAAAGTAAAGATGCCGTTTTCAATTTTGGCGTGTGATAAACTTGAATATTTTCCAGATCGAGATGCGTAAGCGTGAACTCCAGCTTCTACCGCGCGAAAATCATTTCCTGTGGCTAGAACTACAGCGTCGACGCCATTCATAATTCCTTTGTTATGTGTTACTGCGCGAAAAGGTTCTATCTCGGCAATTTTTACAGCTTGAACAAATTTCTCTGCAAACTCTTGCGGATTAGTTATATTTTTTTCTGCCAATTCTTCTACTTTGCAAGAAACTTCGGCGCGAACGATGCAATTGGGAACATAATTAGATAGAATACTCATCACTACTTGAATGTCTTTTTCATCATCTGAAAAATCTGAAAAATTTTGCGCTTCTTGTTTTAATGTTTTGGCAAATTGTTCTAAACACGAGTTTATAAAATTGGCACCCATGGAATCTTTCGTTTCAAAAGTAGCATGAAGCTGATAGTAATTTTCTAATTCGTTAGTTTTATTTCGAAGTTCAATATCCAAAATTCCGCCACCACGTTTTTGCATGTTTTTAGTAATGCTATCGGTTTCTGAGTAGAATTTCGATTTTGTTTGCTTGAAGAATTGTTCCAACTTAGCAACATCACCTTTGTATAAAAAGTGAACCTGACCAATTTTTTCTGAATTCAAAACGGTTGCTTTAAATCCGCCACGAGTTGACCAGAATTTAGCCGATTTTGCAGCAGCAGCAACAACCGAACTTTCTTCAATCACCATTGGAACCGAATGATAGTTTCCGTTGATGAGAAAATTTGGAGCAATTCCCATTGGTAAATAGAAATTGGTTATGGTGTTTTCAATAAATTCGTCGTGTAATTTTTGAAGACTTTCATCGCTGTTCCAATATTGTTTTATGGTTGCAATGGCATCGGTTGGGTTAGTAAAATATTCAGTAGCAATCCAATTAATTTTTTCTTCTTTGGATAATTTGGAAAATCCAGCAATAGCGTTGTTCATTAATATAAATTAATAAGTATTTTTATTTTTTATAATTCCTAGTATTATTACATAGCCATCTTCATGAACTTTACAAGTAATAGTGTATCCTTTAAAAACGTAATCTCTATAAATTATTTCATCGAAATAGATTGATTTTTTATAATTGTAAGGAGATTTTAAATCTTTTTTAATTGATGTAATTAAATTTTTTTTAAATTTTCTTGCAGCCAAAGGTTTATCAGTGGCGATAAAATCTACAATTTCATTAAGTAAAAAATAAAATTCTTCAGTAAACTTAATGCTCATGTTTTGAAATTGTTTTCTCTAACATAGCATCAAGTTCGTCGATATCATATAGTTTACTTTCTCCAGATCTAAGTCTTTCAAGAGATAGTTGCAATCTTTGTTGATGTTCTTTAAAACTTTTAGTTGCTTCAAATGAAGTTTCATCTTCAATAATTTTCAAGTCATTTTTTGAAAATGAGTTTAAAAATTCAAGAAGTTTTTCTTTTACTTTTGGCTGAAATTCTATGTGTAACGATTCCATATAAATAAAGATTTGAATACAAATTTAGTGATTTATAAAATAGGTTGCTTTTTTTTTGAAAATTTAATTGATGGATGAACTTTTGAAATTTTTGTTGAATAGTTTTTATCAGTTAAAACTGCATTTAACATAAAAATAAGTCATTATTTCCAAAAAATTCACTAAAATTGGACTCGTTTTATAATCAATCAAAAATATGATGTCAAAAAAATTACTAGCGCTATTTATTTTAACTAGTTTTTCTGTTATTGCTCAGCAAAAAATCTCCGTTGAAGAAATATATACAGGCGCTTTTCGTACCAAAGGAATGGATGCATTACAGTCCATGAAAATTACAAATCAATACACAGTTCTTAACTCAGATAGAACTTCAAGAACACAGCAAATCGATCTTTACGACTTTGCAACTCTAAAAAAAGTTTCGACTTTAATCGACACAAAATCCTACAAAGATTTATCAGAAGGAATTGATAGTTACACTTTTAGTAACGACGAAAAGCAAATTTTAATTGCAAATAACACTTCTCCAATTTTCCGTCATTCGTTTACAGCTACCTATTATTTATACAATCTTGCTACTAAAGAATTGACTAAAGTTTTAGAAAATGTACAAGAGCCAACGTTTTCTCCAGACGGAACTAAAATTGGTTATGCTAAAGAAAACGATTTGTTTATCTATGATATTGCATCAAAAGCAATCACTCAAGTAACTAATGACGGAAAGAAAAATGAAATAATCAACGGAATTACGGATTGGGTTTACGAAGAAGAATTTGCCTTTGTAAGAGCTTTCGATTGGAGTTCCGATAGCAAAAAATTAGCTTTCATTAGATTTGACGAAAGTAAAGTACCACAATTTTCTATGGATATGTATCAAAAAGATTTGTATCCAACATCACAAACATTTAAATATCCAAAAGCTGGAGAAAAAAATTCTGAAGTTTCATTACATATTTTTGAAGTAGGAAGTAAATCAGCGAAGAAAATCAATTTAGGAAACTATTCTGATTTTTATATTGCAAGAATGAAATGGACTAATGATGCCAATGTACTTTCTGCTCAAGTTTTGAACCGTCATCAGGATAATTTAGATTTGATTTTTGTTGATGGAACTACAGGAACTGCAAAAGTGGTTTTGAACGAAAAAGACAAAGCCTATGTTGATGTAACCGATAATTTGACCTTTTTAAAAGACAATAGTTTTATTTGGACTTCAGAAAAAGATGGTTTCAATCATATTTATTTATACGACAAAACTGGAAAATTAAAAAACCAAGTGACCAAAGGAAAATGGGAAGTTACAAG
>NZ_DQDX01000006.1:0-8472 GCF_003525665.1 Flavobacterium sp. | reverse complement strand
ACGAAAAAACAAAAACAGTTTTCTATCAATCGGTAGAAAATGGATCAACAGTAAGAGACGTTTACAAAATTTCGCTTGACGGAAAAAAGAAAGTAAAATTATCATCTCAAGTAGGAACAAATGGCGCGACTTTTAGTCCGGATTTCACTTACTACATCAATACTTATTCTAGTGTAACAACTCCGCCAACTTATACTTTGAACAGTTCAAAAGACGGAAAACAAGCTCAAGAAATTGTAAATAATACTCCTTTAGTAGAAAAAATTAAAAAATATGATTTACCAACAAAAGAGTTTTTCGAACTAACTACAGAAAAAGGTCATAAACTAAACGCTTGGATGATTAAACCAAAAGATTTTGATGCTAACAAAAAATATCCAGTTTTTATGTATCAATATTCTGGTCCAGGTTCGCAAGAAGTGGCTGATAACTGGTTGGATACGAACGACATGTGGTTTATGATGTTGTCTCAACAAGGATATATTACAGTTTGTGTTGACGGTCGTGGAACAGGTTACAAAGGTGCCGATTTCAAGAAATGTACTCAAAAAGAGTTAGGGAAATTTGAAGTTGAAGATCAAATTGATGCTGCAAAAGTAATTGGAAATTATGCTTATGTAGATAAATCTAGAATTGGTATATTTGGCTGGTCTTATGGTGGCTTTATGTCGAGCAACTGTTTGTTCAAAGGTGCCGATGTATTCAAAATGGCAATTGCGGTTGCACCAGTTACCAATTGGAGATTTTATGATAGCGTTTACACAGAAAGATACATGCAAACGCCACAAGAAAATGCAAGCGGATATGATGAAAATTCACCAATTAATCACGTGAGTAAATTAAAAGGAAACTTTTTATTAATTCACGGAACAGCCGATGATAACGTCCATGTTCAGAATTCAATGCAAATGATTGAAGCATTGGTGCAAGCCAACAAACAATTCGATTGGGCAATTTATCCAGATAAAAACCACGGAATTTATGGTGGTAAAACAAGAATTCAATTGTTCAATAAAATGACGAATTATATTAAAGAAAAATTATAAAATTACAACCAACAAAACCTATACCTAACAAAATTTAAATAGAATACTATGAGTGAAACAGCAGTAAAAACAGGACATCCAAAAGGACTTTGGGTATTATTTGGAACCGAAATGTGGGAAAGGTTCAACTTCTACGGAATGCGAGCTATCTTAACATTGTTCTTAGTAAATTCATTGATGATGAAAGAAGAAGATGCATCATTAATTTATGGTGGATTTTTAGGACTTTGTTACTTAACTCCAATGTTAGGTGGATTCATCGCCGATAGATTTTTTGGAAACAGAAATTGTATTTTACTTGGTGGTTTAATGATGGCAGTTGGGCAATTTTTATTGTTTTTTAGTGCTTCAGTTTTCGGTACAAATTTGAGTCTAGCCAACATGTTAATGTGGTCAGCATTAGGAATTATCATTTTTGGAAATGGTTTCTTCAAACCAAATATTTCTTCAATGGTGGGAAGTTTATACCCAAAACAAGAAAAAAGCAAACTTGATACAGCGTTTACAATTTTCTATATGGGAATTAATTTAGGAGCTTTTTTAGGTCAGTTGATTTGTCCAATTGTAGGAGATGTTAAAACTGATGGAGTTCGTGATATTCACGCCTTTAAATGGGGATTTTTAGCTGCGTCTTTAGCAATGCTAATTGGAACGGCAGTGTTTTATTTCTTGAAAAATAAATATGTGGTAACTCCAGAAGGAAAGCCATTAGGAGGATTACCATCTAAAAATGATGATTCAGACTATGAAGAAGGAGAATCTCAAAAAGCAGTTTTCTCTCAAAATGCATTAATTGGAGCAGTAGTAGCTTTCTTTGGATTAGGATTAATTTTTCATTTTGTATTCGGACAAAACTTTATCTATTCATTAATTTATGCTAGTGGTTTATCTCTTGCAGGATTAATTATTTCTGATTCATCACTTACAAAAGTTGAAAGAGATAGAATTTTGGTAATTTATATTGTTGCATTCTTCGTAATCTTTTTCTGGGCAGCATTCGAGCAAGCTGGTTCATCATTAACTTTTATTGCCGATAATCAGACCGATAGAAATTTCTTTGGATACAATATGCCGCCATCAATGGTTCAAATCTTTAACGGATTATTCGTTGTGGCTTTCGCGGTTCCATTCAGTATGTTATGGGATTATTTAAGAAGTAAAGACAGAGAGCCAATTTCTCCTGTTAAACAAGCAGTTGGATTAGGATTAATCGCTTTAAGTTATTTCATCATCGCTTACAACGTAAAAGATTTAGGTAATAACGGATTACTTGCTATCAAATGGTTAATCCTTTTATATTTAATTCAAACTTGTGCTGAGCTATGTTTATCACCAATCGGATTATCATTAGTTGGTAAATTATCTCCAAAAAGATTCTCTTCATTATTATACGGAGTTTTCTTTTTATCAAATGCTTCTGGATATGCATTAGCTGGAACTTTAGGTTCGATCTTACCTGCAACTGGAGACAAATTCAATAAAGCAAAAGAACTTGGAATCGATTTACAAGCAGTTTTAGATAAAACAATAACTCCAACTGCAGAACAATTGGCCTTATTGGAGAAAAATCAAATTAGTCCAACAAATCCAGTTTTTGCTGGTTTTGAAATTCACAACTTATTCGAATTCTTCATGGTATTCGTTATTCTTTGCGGATTAGCAGCGGTTATTTTATTAGCATTAACTCCAAAATTGAAAAAAATGATGCACGGCGTACGTTAATCATTATTTAAAAATATTTTTATATCTTTCAAACCTACAAGAAATCCTTGTAGGTTTGTTTTTTTAAATTAAATTATTATGTGGAAAAGTCATCCTAAAGCATTGCCTTACTTATTTTTATCTGAAATGTGGGAACGTTTTGGTTATTATTTAATGATCGGAATTTTTACGCTTTATCTTAAAGATGTCGAAGCAGGTTTCGCCATGACAGAGAAAGAAGCTTCCGATTTATACGGAACTTTCATCGCTTTAGTGTTTTTAACGCCATTTATCGGCGGTTTAGTTGCCGACAGATATCTTGGTTATAAAAAGTCAATTGTTATTGGAGGAATAATGATGGGCGCAGGTTATTTTATGATGGGAATTCATAGTTTGCCTATGCTCTACGTAGCCATGACTTTAGTAATTGTAGGAAATGGATTTTTCAAACCAAATATCTCAACTTTATTAGGGAATTTCTACAACGAAGACCAATACAAAGAAAAGAAAGACGAAGGTTATAACATTTTCTATATGGGAATTAATGTTGGTGCATTCATTTGTAACTTTTTTGGTGCTGCTTTGCAAATTTTATTAGGTTGGCAATATGCCTTTATGGCTGCAGGTTTAGGAATGTTTATTGGTGTAATCGTGTTTCTTTTAGGAACAAAACACTACGGAGATAAAACCGATAAAAAAGGAATTCAAGAAGGCGACATGCCATTTTCTAAAATTGTATTGTACATTTTAGTTCCATCGGTAGTTTTTGGTGTTATTGGTTGGTTAATTAAAGGAGTTCAATCGGATGTAAATTTAGATAGTTCGATTTTTGGTTCTGATAGTACTGATGCTTTTATTTTTGCTTGTCTTCCTGTTATTTACTTTTACGGAAGTCTATACTTCAAAGCAAAACCAGAAGAAAAACGACCAATTGGAGCATTACTTTCCATATTTGCTGTTGTGATTTTATTTTGGGCAGTTTTTAAATTAAATGGTTCAGCATTAACAACATGGGCAGATAGATACACCGATAGAGAAATAAGTGGAACGACTCAAGCTGTTTTTAGCAATTTAAAATTAGCTAAAGATATCGAATACAAGAAAGATTCAACCGAATTATACGACGCGAGTTTTAGACTTCAAAAAGAAAACGGCAAAGTAGTTAAAGAAGTGAACTATCCTGTTTATTTTAGGAATGTCGAAAAAGAGAAATTACCTCAAGAAGGTTCAACGGTTTCCATTTGGGCAACCAATTTAAGTCAGTCTATAAATCCAGGTTGGGTTATTATTTTAACGCCACTTGTCGTTGCCTTTTTTACCTTTTTAAGAAGTAGAAAAAAAGAACCATCAACTCCAACAAAGATTGCTTTCGGATTATTAATTTCGGCATTATCCGTTTTAGTAATGGTTGCAGCAGTTCATATTGGAAACAATGGAACAGAAAAAGTATCCGTTTGGTGGTTAGTTGCTAATTACGG
Source organism: Flavobacterium sp. (assembly GCF_003525665.1). Taxonomy (GTDB): domain Bacteria; phylum Bacteroidota; class Bacteroidia; order Flavobacteriales; family Flavobacteriaceae; genus Flavobacterium. The sequence goes on along the minus strand of NZ_DQDX01000006.1, from coordinate 4,247 downwards.
AATTATTACAATTGGAGAACTGTTCCTAAGCCCAATGGGATTATCGATTGTTTCTAAATTATCTCCCAAAAATATTACCGCATTAATGATGGGCGGATGGTTTTTAGCAACTTCAATAGGAAACAAATTATCAGGAGTTTTAGCAAGTATGTGGGATACTTATGACGATAAAGCTAATTTCTTTTGGGTAAACTTCGGATTATTAATGTTCGCTACAATATTGATGTTCGCTCTAGTGAAAAACTTAAATAAAGTAATGAAGGACCACGGAATTAATTAAGTATGGAAATCAATCAGTCAATAGAAGAAATTCAAAATTTTAAAGGTAAATATCCAAAACAACTTTGGTATTTATTTTTTAGCGAAATGTGGGAACGTTTTTGCTTCTACGGAATGCGCGGAATGCTGTATTTTTATATGGTTAATTATTTATTGATGGATAAAGAAGCGGCAAATTTACAATATGGTGCTACTCAAGCTTGGGTTTATGCTTTTACTTTTATTGGGGGTTTATTTGCTGATAAAATTTTTGGTTTTAGAAAATCACTTTTTTGGGGTGGTTTATTAATGATTGTTGGAAGTTTAATTTTAGCAATCGATCCAAAGTCATTTTTCTTTGTCGGTGTTAGTTTTAGTATTGTAGGTACAGGTTTTTTTAAACCAAATATTTCTTCAATGGTTGGAAAACTTTACAAAGAAGGCGATTCAAGAACAGACGCAGGTTTTTCCTTATTTTATGCAGGTGTAAATCTTGGAGCATTAATCGGAGGATATGTTTGTATCGCCATTGGAAAAGGTCAAATGCTTTCTAATTTAATTCCTGATAACTTAAAGTGGAATGTTGCATTTGGTTTAGCAGCAGTTGTAATGGTTATTAGTCTATTAACTTTCACACAAACTCAAAAAAGTTTAGGAGAAATTGGTCTTTCACCATTATTACATCTTGATAAATCAAAAAGGAAATTTTATGAATGGAGCACATATGTTGGGTCTATTTTAATTGTTCCAATAATTATTGTAATGGTTTCTAATACTGTTTACACAGATTATTTTATGTATGCTATTGGTCCAATTTCTATTCTCTATTTAGCTTACGAAATGAAAGGATTTTCAATTGTAGAAAATAAAAAGCTTGTAGCCGCTGTAATTTTTATGCTATTTTCAATTGTCTTTTGGGCATTTTTTGAACAAAGTGGTGGTTCTTTGAGTGATTTCGCAGCAGAAAATTTAAATGGTACAGTTTTAGGAGTTCCATTAGATCCGAATGGTGTTAACAATTCGGCCAATTCTTTCTTTGTAATTGCATTTGCCGCATTAGTTGGATTAGTTTGGTTATGGATGGCAAAAAGAAAAATCGAACCTAATACAGTTATTAAATTTGGTTTAGCATTTTTATTCTTAGCCGGTGGTTTTTGGATTTTCTATTATACAAAGTTTTTCGCAGATGCATCTGGTAAAACTTCTCTAGATTTATTTACTTTTGGATGGTTCATTATCACTTTTGGAGAACTTTGTTTATCTCCAATTGGAATGAGTGCCATGACGAAATTATCGCCTCAAAAAACACAAGCTGTAATTATGGGAATGTGGTTTTTAGCAAGCGCGTACGGTCAATATTTCGCAGGATTACTTGGAGCAAATATTGCAAAAGCTTCTAAAAACGCATCCAATTTAGAGAAATTAAACGTATATGCTGATGGTTATTATCAATTAGGAATTTATGCATTAGTTGCTGGAATTGTATTAATTGCTATTTCTCCATTAATTAGAAAACTAATGCAAGAAGTAAAGTAGCCGACATTTTTTGGTACTATTTTTGAATATATTTGTAAAAATTTAAAACATGAAAAAATTTATATTAGCAACGTTCCTATTTATTGGAAGTTTTGCTGCTCAAGCACAAGAAGGTTTAACTTGGCATACCAATATTGACGAAGCAATTGCTGTTGCCAAAGTTGAAAACAAACCTCTATTTTTATTTTTCACAGGAAGTGATTGGTGCGGATGGTGCATTCGTTTACAAAAAGAAGTTTTTAAAACTCCAGAATTTACAACTTGGGCTAAAGAAAAAGTAGTTTTAGTAGAATTAGATTTTCCAAGAAGAACACCACAAGCAGAAGCTTTGAAAATGCAAAACAATTTATTGCAACAATTCTTCCAGGTGAGAGGTTATCCTTCTGTTAAAATAGCTAAAGCTGGACTTGCAACTGATGGTAAAACAAGTTTTGAGTTATTGGGAGAAACAGGTTATGGCGCTGGCGGACCAAATGCTTGGTTAAAAGGTCCAGAACAAATGGTTGCAAAATTTGTTCCTTATACAGCTGATGAGCAAAAAGCAGCCAAAAAAGCAGCTAAAAAGAAAAAAGCATAAGAAAAAAGCTTAGTTACAATTTATAAAATCCCTTTTCTGTAGTATCATGAAAAGGGATTTTTTCTTTTCTACAAGTTGCCTTCCAAACTTTTATGTAGGATTTAAAATTTGCCGCATCAACAACTACCTGGTTAGGTTTCCATTGCTTGAAAATACGTTCTAGATTTACTTTTGGCGAATTGGTAATGATTAAGATATCAGGTTTTTCATGAGGTAAATAAACCGCTGAACTGTCCATCAATAATATCTTTTTGTCTTTAAAATAATATAAATTCGAAATAGATTTCTTCTTTTCAATTTTGCAATAATTGGCTACCAAATACGATTTTAAAACCAAATTATCATCAGTTGTTTTCAATATGCTGTCATTGCTGTAAAGCGTAACTTTATCACCTTTTCTTTCAGTAATTATAGAGCTTTTCTTTTTGTTGAAAACAATAAATTCTTCTTTATTCTGGCTCGAATATTTGGCTTGAATAGAAATTATTTGAACTAAAATTAATGCTGATAAACTTAGTGTTAGTTTTTTGAACGTAGGCTTTTTGGACCAAATAATTAGACTGAAAATAAGCAAGTAACTACTCCATAACATATAGGAATTTAGTGGAATATCTTTAAAAATGAAATCTTCAAACGAAGCAACCCAAGCTATAATTTTGTTTAAAAACCAAATACTGTACTCTAATAATTTCATCATCGGATACCAAACGACATTTACTGCTGCCAAAAGCATTACAACAACTCCGATGCCAAGAATAAGACTTAACATTGGTAAAATAACAATATTGGTAACAAAAAACAATCCTGGAAATTGATGGAAATAATAGATACTTAAAGGTAAAGTTCCAATTTGAGCTGCAAATGAAACGGTGATAATTTCCCAAAAATAATTGACAACTTTATATTTTGGTGTCCAAATGGAAGCTAAAAGTGGTTGCAACCAAACAATAAAAAACAACGCAATATAGCTGAGTTGAAATCCGATATCAAATAAAAAGGCAGGTTGAAATAACAGAATTAGTAAGGCAGAAACTACCAATGTATGATAAATATTTACGCTTCTTCTTAGAAACATACCAATAGCTACAAACGAAAACATAGTTACCGATCGGACTACAGATGGCGCTAATCCTGCTAAAATTCCAAACATCCAAAGTGACGCAATTACTATAATCAGTTTTATGATGGAGCCTTTTTTATTGTTCGGAATAGGTTTCAACAAAAAAGTAATAAACAATAAAATACATCCAACGTGCAATCCTGATACCGACAAAACATGGATCGCACCAGCATATTGATAATCTTTAATGACTTCTTGCGAAATGTCTTGTTGCTGACCAAGAATTAAAGCAACAACAACACTCAACTCTGTTTTGTTGAAATTATTCTTTTCTAGATTGTGAACAATTTTATTTCGTAGTTTACTAGCATAATAAGATATGGTTTTGTCAACTTGTGAGCCAATTTTAATGCTTGAAGCGTCGGCATAAACTTGCGCGTAAATTTGCTGATTTTCAAGATATTTTCCATAATCAAATTGATCTGGGTTGTTGGGCTTTCTGTTTTTATAGAACGAGCCAGTAACTTTTAAATGCGAACCCATTTCAAGAGTTGGAACCAAGCTATCTTTTCTGATGTTTAAAATAATTTTGCCATAACTTTTCTTGTTATTAAGTTCAATTATTTTGGCAACATATCGATCGTTATTTATGGTGTTTTTTAGTTTTTCTTTGATAATAATCTCCGCAGAATAGTCATTTTCTGCTGATTTTAAATTTTTTAAATAATGATTGGAATTCAATTTGTCATTATTTATAACCAAAGTAAAACTTCCTATAAAGAAAGAAGTTAGCAAACAAAAGATACCGAATAACGA
>NZ_DQDX01000140.1 GCF_003525665.1 Flavobacterium sp. | reverse complement strand
AGAATATAGAGTATAGAAAATAAACTTTAAACTTGGCGCCTTTGCGTCTTAGCGGCAAACAAATGAAACTACTTACCTACAAAACACAAGACACCGAACCAAGATTAGGCTTCATCCACAACAATCAAGTAATTGACATGGAAGATTTTGGAGAAATATCTAATTTTCCATTACCAAATGATATGTTGGAACTAATCGACATGGGATTTGAAATCATAGCCGAAATAACCGAAATGGTTTCAGAAACACCCGAAAATTTCTTCGAAGAAATCTGTTATGAAATGGACGAAGTAACCATCCTCGCTCCTATCGAAAAACCTAGAAAAAATATCATCGGAATTGGATTGAACTATACAGAACACGTTGCCGAAAGTGCCAGAACATTAGACACAACCGGAAAATTACCGCAAAAACCAATCATATTTTCAAAACCACCAACAACGGTTACAGCCACAAATACAGAAATCATAAAAAACACCAAACTTACCGAACAATTGGATTGGGAAGTGGAATTGGCAGTTGTAATTGGTAAAAAAGGAAAATACGTTTCTAAGGAAGATGCTATGGATTACGTTTTTGGTTATACCGTTATCAACGATATTTCAGCACGTGATTGCCGTCGTGAAGGTCAGTGGATTGTATCAAAAGGACAAGATACCTTTGCACCGATGGGACCAATTTTAGTTACCAAAGACGAAATCGAAAATCCACACAACTTAAACTTATCACTAAAAGTAAACGGCGTTGAAAAACAAAACTCCAATACCAAATTCCTACTTTTCAATATCAATGATTTAATTGAAGATTTAAGTATCGTTTTCACATTAGAACCAGGAGATATAATTGCAACCGGAACTCCATCAGGTGTTGGCGCAGGAAGAAATCCGCAAGAATGGATGTACGATGGCGATGTTGTGGAAGCTACTGTAGAAGGAATTGGAACTATTGTGAATACAGTTAAGGAAATATAAAATTAGTATTCAGTCACAGTTTTCAGTTTTCAGACTGCTAACTGTGACTGAGACTGTAAACTAAATATAAATGAAATACAGAATAGGACAAATAGTTCCATCAAGTAACGTAACGATGGAAACCGAAATACCAGCAATCTTTCGTTCGCGCGAAACCATTTTGCCAGAACGTTTTACCTTCCATTCAAGCAGAATGCGAATGAAAAAAGTAACTAAAGAAGAACTCGAAGCCATGGATGCCATGAGTTTGAAATGTGCTCAAGAACTTTCTGACGCACATGTTGATGTTATGGGTTATGCTTGTTTGGTTGCCATTATGAGTATGGGAAGAGGTTATCATTGCGTTTCTGAAGTGAATTTACATCAGGAAACTGTGGCAAACGACTTTCCTACTCCAATTGTAACTTCAGCAGGAGCTTTAATTAACGGATTGAAGGTTTTGGGAGCGAAACAAATTTCGATAATTACACCTTACATGCGACCTTTAACCGATATGGTTGTAGATTATATCGAACATCAAGGCATCAAAGTAAAAGAAAGTATTGCTTTGGAAATTCCAGATAATTTGGAAGTTGCTGCTCAAAATCCGTTGAATTTATTGGAAATTTACAAGCAATTGGATTTGACTGATGTTGATGTTTTAGTAGTTTCGGCTTGTGTTCAAATGCCATCTTTGGAAGCAATTGATTTAATTCAAGCAGAATGTGGAATTCCGGTTACATCTGCCGCAGTTTGTACTACCTTTGAAATGATGAAGAAACTCGGCATCGAAACCAAATCGGCAATCGGTGGAGAACTTCTAAACGGTAAATACTAAAATCATGGAATGGAACGTAATTGACGGAAAACTAGTAAACAATTTCAAGTTTAAATCGCAAACTGAATTAGCACAATTTCTATTAAAAGTAGCCAATTACGCTGATGAAATCAACCATCATCCCGATTGTAAAATCCATAAAGCATTTCAACTTGAAATCACTTTATACAGTCACGATAAAAATGAAATAACCGATTTAGATCATCAACTGGCCAAAAAAATTGATGATTTATTTAATTAAAACGTAAGGCTATGAAAAACTTAATCGCATTTATTGCCGCTTTTTTTGCCGCAAAAAACACAAAATTTGGATGTTTCGGAACAGTAATCGTTTTTATTGTAGTCTATTGGTTGGTGAAGAAAATTTTATAATTAAAAAAGGAGTTCAAACTATTTGAACTCCTTTTTTATTAGTGGCTAATCGCTTTACTTTTTATCCAACATCAATTCTTTAATATATTTCACTGGTGCGCTTCCGTAACTAAGAAACGTTTCATGGAATTTCTTTAAATCGAATTGGTCGCCATCTTTCTTTTTTAACGTTTCTCTAAAGTCGTAAATCTCGGTGTAACCTGTAAAATACGAACACAATTGCACTTGAGATAACGTTGCGCGTTTCCATTTTCCATCGGCTTCGGCTTGTTGTTGGAAGGCTTCGTTCGTTAGCAAACTAATCGCTTCTTCTTTCGACATATTTTTGGTGTGAACGCTGTAATCTAAAATAGTATTGCACGTAGTTCTCAAATTCCATTTGTAATACATCAACCACATTTCGTCAGAGTTTTTGTAACCACTTTCTAGCATCATTCGTTCGGTGTAAACTGCCCAACCTTCAACCATTGCGCCGTTGCCTAAAATAGATTTTATAATGCTTGGCGATTGATTGCTGTAAACCAATTGCGTGTAATGTCCAGGAACTGCTTCGTGAATGTTTAAAATTTGCAAAATATAATCGTTGTATTCTCTCAAATAACTTTCAGAACGTTCAGCATCCCAACCCGACATGCTTCCCACGTTGTAATATGTATTGGCATTTTTGTCATAAGGTCCAGGCGAAGAAATAGATGCGCCAGCAACACCAGCCATATAATCAGGTTCTTTGCGAACAACTAATGGTTTTGATGGATCTATATAAAGTAAGTTTTTCGCTTTTACATAAGCCGTAAGTTCTGGAATTTGCTTTTCTATTTCCGATTGGAATTTTTCTGGTGAAGTATGTTGTAACGATATTTTATCTATTACTTGACGGATAACTTGCAATTTATCAGTAGGTTTTGGAGCTGAACCCATGTATTTTGACCATAATTTATCGGCTAAAACAAACATCTTTTCGTGTAAGTCTTTCTTGTGATTTATTGCTTTCTGATAAATTTCATCGGCTGAATAACTTGATTGAATGTCGAAATCAAATTTCTTAGCATACAATTCTTTTCCTAATCGAAATGATCTTGGTGTTTTGTTATCTAATTTCTGCAACCAATCAGCATAACTTTTTATCGCTGCAACCGATTTTTGTGCTTTATCCAAAATAGCCGATTTCTCTGTTTCCGATAATTTACTTTTGTCTAAAGACGCTTTTAAATCAGATTCAAATACTGAAATACCACCTAAATTTTGATCGATGGCTAATTGCGTATGTTCAATTGTTGGATTTTTGATATTCGCTTTTGCAGCTTCATAATACGCCGGAATATTGTCCATTTTAGTTCCGAAATTCTTCAATCGGGTTTCTAAAGTGTCATAACTTCCGTTTAATATTTCAGCAAATGCGCCACAAACATTATAGTCTGAAGGATTCCAAGTATCTGATTTTAATTCGTTTATCGAAAAAAGAGAACTTTCTGCATAATTCTTAATCATGTAGAAATCTGTTTTATTATTATCCGATAAATTGTCTATCGAATAGGTTTCTAACGAATCTAAATTGGCTTTAGCAAAATCCACCAATTTCTTAGAATAATCGGCATTTGGAACCACCAAAACGCTATCGTATTTGTGAAATCCTACATTCGAAGCCCAACCCGGATTGAGTTTCCACAAATTGTCCACGAAGTTTTTTTTGTAATTTTCAAAATCGGCATCGGTTTTAACGCGCTCCTCTTTCTTGCAAGAAGCAAATAAAAAAACCAGACTTAAAGCCACAATACTTTTTTTCATATATGTAAAATTTGATTTGTTAGAGGTCATATATGGTATCGCCTTTTATTTATTGGTGTTTGTTTGCAACAAACTTGTTGTTAATAGCGATTTCATAAAAATAATTTAATACGCTAAGATATACTATTTTACTGTTTATTTAAAAAAAAAGTTTTGGTTAGAACAGCGTTTATTCAATTTTCAATTGTGTTTTACATTTGCTACACAATTCCATTTTTTCGGTATCAATGGTACTGATTTTCTCTGCTGCGCTTGTCATAACACAATGTGTATTCTCGCAATGTGGCAAACCTAAATTATGTCCGAATTCATGAATAACCACTTTTTTAAAGCGTTCTAATTCTAGTTTTTTATCTTTATTTTTTAATCGGAAGTTTGATATTATCGAACTTTTACCCGGACAATACGCCAAACCCATAACGCCAAAATCATTGTATTTCCATTCGGGTTTTTTAATGGTTCCATCTTTTTCTTTTTTAGTAACCGAGACATCTTTAGTAGTCAATCCCATTACAAAATCTAAAGAATCGGGTTTGTTTCTATTTTGAATTCTAATGATACTATCGGCACGATATCTTGGCGATTTAATGTTTATAAAAGCCGATTTCGGAAGGTCTTTTGGTGGAAGAATCGTCGTTTGAATTAAATAAAAATCTTCAATTGTTTTGGACAGAATCGCAACTTGCTCGTTAGAAATTCCTTTGTACGGAATGATTCCAACAATTTTATTTTCAATTGCTTTTTTAGAACCAGTTTCAGAACAGGATAAAAACACTACGCAAAGTAAAAATACTATTCTTTTCATATATCGATTTTAAACAAAAAAAGACACAATAATTGTGCCTTTATATTTACTTAAACCGCTATTAAATTTAATTCAACGGCAATTTTAATAGATCTATCTTCAACTGCAAATGATTGGACAAAATTTGAAACGGACTCAACGCTTGCAGTTCTTTATCTGATGTAGCATAATCGATTAAATCATTGACTTTTTCTGTGACTTCCGAAAGTTTCATTGCTGCTTCCATCGGTTTTTTCTGTGCGATTAAATCAATCACTTCTTGGTATTTAATCTTCAATTCTCCTAGTGCATTTGCATCCATCTTGATTGTTTTTTAATCTATTACTGAACTCTTTGAATTGATTCGACGGTATACTTATAATTCTTCCTTTTTTCTACTATGCTTTAAATGTACCATCGTTGCAATTAAAAAGCCAATTCCAGCAAGGCCGGTTATGTAAGGTAAGAATGTTTTTCCTTCAATGAAATAAACGTAGGTTGTCAAGAAAAGTGCGATACTTTCAAATAAATGCATTCCAATAGCTAGAAAGTGATTGCTTCTTTTTACTGTTTTTTGATAGATAAAATAGCCTAAAGCTACTATTCCCATGAGTAAGATAATCCATCCAATTAAATTGTAATGATGCGCAATTTTATCATAACCTTTCGGAATTAATATTAGGGCAACAAACAAGTGTTGAAGTGATTGTAACCTAGTTTTCATTTTGCTATCCATGCCGAAAATTTTTATAAAGTTGCAATTAAATTCCATGAAAACAAAAAGTAGTACTGACTTTTATTTGAAATCAGTCACTATTTGAAAAACACTTTATAGTTTACCTAACTTATTTCTTAACAAAAAGTTATCGTTACTTCGCCTCTTTCCTACCTCTTTGAATTTCTTCAAATGTACTGCATTTTACTATTTCTTCTTCATCAAAAATCAGCATTGGTAAATGTATGAAATCTACTTCAGACAAATCTTCTTTCAGATAAAACGCAATGTCATCCAAATTATAAAACCACTCTTTATCATATTTTACTTTATGAATCGTGGCGTCTTCCAATAATAATTTTTCAATTAAAGGTTTCATTGTGATACTTTAGTAATTATACTTTTCTCGAATATAAAACGGTTCTCGATACATTTTTTGAATATAAAACGGTTCTCGATACATTTTTTGTTCCGTTGCTCTCCACAAAAAACACTCGAACTGACGAAATCTCGATACATTTTTTGTTCCGTTGCTCTCCACAAAAAACACTCGAACTGACGAACGGTACCTACGTTTATTTTAGAACATAGATTTAAGTAATTTCTCAGATTTCTCGGATTACTCCAATCTACGTTCCTCTTATTTTTTTTGAACACAGATTTAAGAA
>NZ_DQDX01000122.1 GCF_003525665.1 Flavobacterium sp. | reverse complement strand
TGATTTAAGTGAACTCGAAACTCGAAACTCGAAACTCGAAACCAAGTTTGACATTATAGTTTCAAATCCGCCGTATGTTAGAAATCTTGAAAAAGCTGAAATCAAACCCAATGTTTTGGAATTTGAACCTCATCTAGCTTTGTTTGTTGATGATAACGATGCCTTACTTTTTTATAGAAAAATAGCAGAATTAGCCAAGAAAAATCTATCTGAAAATGGAAGATTGTATTTTGAAATCAATCAATATTTAGGCAAAGAAACGGTTGAATTATTGGAAAATTTAGGTTTTAAAGAAGTAATTCTTAAAAAAGATATTTATGGAAATGACCGAATGATTTCGTGCAAACAGAACTCTGAGACAGAACTCTGAGACAGAACACTGAGACTGAATACTGGTTATTCGTATCGCAACGCTTCAATAGGATCAAGTTTAGATGCTTTCAACGCTGGATAAGAACCAGAAACTACTGCTACAATAAACGTTGTAATTACTGCAGCCATCATTGCGCTCCACGGAATTACGAAATCAAATTCTAATCCTAATGCGATGAAATATCCGGTTAACGTTCCGAGAATGATTCCTAGAATTCCACCAAATTGACCAATAATTAATGTCTCTACAAAAAATTGCCATGCAATAGTAGATTTTTTGGCTCCAAGCGATTTTCTTACACCAATTTCACGTGTTCTTTCGGTTACAGAAACAATCATAATGTTCATTAATGCAATCGACGAACCAAGGATTGTAATGATTCCGATTACCCAAGCAGAAATACTTAAAACTCCAGTCATATCGGCAATTCGCTGCACTAAATCGTCGCTTCGTGAAATTCCGAAATTATTTTCTTCTACTGGATTTAATTTTCTAATTTGTCGCATGGTTAACGTTGCGTGATCGACTGCTTTTTCGAGCATTTCTTTATCATCAACCATTGTACTTACGGTATAATTGATATTTGGAGCAGAAAATATTGAACGAGCAACTTGTATCGGAATCAAAATTCGTAAATCTTCGTTATTTCCAAAAGTAGAACCTTGTTCTTTTAAAACTCCAATAACTTTGAATTTGGCACCACGAACCGTTAAGATTTTATCTATCGGATTGATGTCTTTTAATAAACCTTTGTTTACAAAATCGCTTCCAACTAAGCATACATAGGCATTGTTGGTAATATCAAAAGTGTTGAAATTACGCCCATCGGTTATTTCGATTCCCGAATTGGTAGTGAAAAATTCATCAACACCAACAATAGTAATTTCTGGATCGCTTTTTTCGTTTTCAAATTTTACTTCGGCAGTTGAAGTCGCCACAAAAGACAATGATGTACGCGTTAACGGATACTCATATTTGTCTTTATACGCTTTAGCTTCTGGATAAGAAATAATCGGATTTATCTTTTCGGCTTCGCCACCACCACGATTTCGAGTTGTGGATTCGTATTGATTTATATTAAAAGTATTCGAACCCATTGAAGCAAAATTAGAGTTCAATGTGTTTTCTAATGCAGAAACCACAGTTAGAATTCCGACCAAAGCCCAAATTCCAATAGCAATAATAAACACTGTGAGCACAGTACGAAGCAATTGAGTTCGAATTGAACTAAAAGCTATCTTGACATTTTCTTTGAATAAACTTACCATAGTGCTAATTTGACACTAAAATACACTTTTTGTTACAAAATACTAGTTTAATTTTGTCTAAAAGTTTAGTGGTTTAAAAGTTTAAAAGAAAATAGTTCAATAATTATGAGTAAATTTAAAAATCAAATCTAAAAGAAAATGTTTAAAAATGTTTTAGAAAGTGTGATATTTGTAAAGTAATTTTAGATGTCAGACTTTAGATATTAGATTTAATATTAATAACTAAAGTACTATCTGAAAATTTATACCTACATATCTAATATCAAATATCAAATATCTAATATTTAAAATGGCATCTAAACCAAGTATTCCAAAAGGCACAAGAGATTTTTCACCTATTGAGGTTTCTAAACGCAATTATATTATTTCGATAATGCGTAAACATTTTGAAAAGTATGGTTTTCAACCGATTGAAACGCCAAGTTTTGAAAATTCGGATACGTTGATGGGAAAATATGGTGAAGAAGGCGATCGACTTATTTTTAAGATATTGAATAGTGGTGATTATTTGGATAAAGTTCCAACAGAAGAACTACAAACTATAAACTACAAACAACTAACTGGAAAAATCTCTGAAAAAGCATTGCGTTATGATTTAACTGTTCCGTTTGCTAGATACGTTGTGCAACACCAAAATGAGATTGAGTTTCCGTTTAAAAGGTATCAAATTCAACCCGTTTGGCGTGCTGATAGACCACAAAAAGGACGTTTTAGAGAATTTTATCAATGTGATGCCGATGTAGTTGGTTCGACTTCATTATGGCAAGAAGTTGAGTTGGTACAATTGTACGATTCAGTTTTTACAGAATTATGTTTGGAAGGTGTGACCATTAAAATTAATAATAGAAAAATATTATCTGGAATTGCTGAGGTTATTGGTGCGTCGGATAAATTAATTGATTTTACAGTTGCGTTGGACAAACTTGATAAAATAGGTGAGGATGGCGTAAAAAAGGAAATGATTGAAAAAGGAATTTCGGAAGTCGCTCTAGAAAAAGTACAACCGTTATTTAATTTTACAGGAACAATTTCTGAGAAAATTGATAAACTTTCAATTTTGCTAGATTCATCAGAAGAAGGAAAAAAAGGCATTGAAGAATTGCGATTTATTTGTGAGACGGTTTCAAAATTAGGTTTGCTTAAAGCAAATTTAGATTTGGATGTAACTCTAGCTCGCGGATTGAATTATTATACCGGAGCAATATTTGAAGTGTCGGCTCCAAAAACAGTTGCCATGGGAAGCATTGGCGGAGGCGGAAGATATGATGATTTGACTGGAATTTTCGGATTGAAAAATATGTCAGGCGTTGGAATTTCGTTTGGATTGGATCGAATTTATTTGGTACTTGAAGAACTGAATTTATTTCCAGAAACTGTTACTACATCGACTAAAGTTATGTTTTTAAATTTTGGCGAAAGCCAGGCATTTGAAGCAATGAAAGCCATAACTGAATTGCGTTCGAAGAATATTAAATCGGAATTGTATCCTGATAATGCTAAAATTGATAAGCAGTTTAAACATGCAGAAAGACGCAATATACCTTATGTTGTAAAAGAGATTGTTGACGGAAAATTTACTTTAAAAAATATTTTATCGGGCAATCAAACAGCGGTTAGCTTAGAAGAATTAATTATAGAATTACAATAAAACCCATACTTATATAAACTTGAAAAGCCACGCAATTGCGTGGCTTTTCGGTGTCAAATCAATTATTTAAACCCTATTTAATAATGATTTTTCTGCTTGTATCACCTTTGTCTGTTATTACTTTTACAATGTAAGTTCCAGTACTTAATTTAGTAATTGGCAATTGAATGTCTTGTTGATTTTGGTTTTCAACATCCCAAGTTCCAACTGCTTGTCCTAATAAATTAAAAAGTGCTACTGATTCGACAGTGGTATCAACCACGTAATTTTTGATATTTAAAATGCTATTTGTATTTGTATAGGCAACTAGAATTCCGTCAGATAAATCAAAGCTTTCGTTACCAAGAGCTGTACTATTATTTAGGAATCTTAATGAAAAACGATTATTAATTGTTCCTTGTGGTACATTTATAACTGCTGGAATGTTTCTAACATTATGATAAATTCCAGTTAGGTTATCATGGATAAATGCTTGAAAGCTGTTATCAAATTTTAGAATTTCATCAATTTGGAATGTTACGTTACCAGCCACATTATTTTTGATTCCGATAGGGTAGATGGCATTTTGATTAAAATTACCAACACCTTGAATGTTTAGGTTTACATTGTTAGTAATGAAGTATAAATCGTTTGCTTGACTATCGATATTTACAGCATCGTAACCAAAATCGATTGCCTCAGTTGCATTAGATTCCATGAAACCTAAAAGAGCTTGTTTGTAAAAATTATCAGCCGATTTATATCCTAAGCGTACTTTTTTGAACGTATCTTCAGCTACTTCATCTTCCATATTATTGTCAAAATGATTTACAGCTAAAGTTGCAGTTGCATTGTTTTTAAACATATAGTTAGAAGAAGCATGATCTTCCCTAACGAATAATCGTTGTCCGTTATTGAAAGTTATTGTACCTCCAGCGGCAGAACCTGTTACAAAAAATCCTTGTCCAACAGGAATATATCGGTTTGGAATTTTTACGCTCATTCCTAATCCAGTGATTCCAGAAGGAGCAACTGGCGGAACGCCTCCGGTTAAGTTTCTTGCAGAATAACCTCCTTGATAACCTGAAGTAACGTGTGTTGTGTTATTTGGTGCGTGTTCCCAGAAATAAATAGTTCCTGTTGTAGACGCAGCATTATCTGTTATAAATTGCGTGGCATCAATTGCAGAAGCATAAGGGTTTCCACTTAAATTTAAATTGTTTGGAGCAATCGCACTTGTAATAGTTCCGTTATTCGGTTTACCTACGAAAGTGAAATTTTGAGTTGGACCCATTGCGCCACTACCTTTTAAAGTATATCCTTGACCTGCATTTAACAATCCTGTTGTACCAACAGACGTCCAGTTTGCATACATTGGTGTAAGATTTTGGAATTTAAAAATCCAGTAACTACTTAATGTAATTGGGTTTGTTGGGCTTCCGCTTAGAGCACTTGTCCAAGTAATATTTTGAGGCGTTGTTGTTGTACCATCTTTCATTACGCCAGAAACAGTGTAAGCATTGTTGTTAGTAGTGCTGTTAATTGCTCCAACTGGTGATGACCAATAGTTGTAATTAAAAACATTTTTAGTTCCTTGTTGGTCTCTTTCGATAGAACCAGCACTTGTTGGATCTAAGTCACTATTTGTGATTTGAACAAGTTGCGATCTATCTACTAAATCAATTTTTCCGTCTAATTTTAAGTAGTGAGAAATTTCGATTTTACTATTATTAGTTGCGCTTATCGTATTTGCATCAACTAAAAGTCCTAAAAGTTCTTTGTTACCATTTGAAGTTACATTGTGATCTGTTCTTACAATATTCCAAGCAATAGGTGTTGTTCCATTAATGATTGATAAGCTGTATGGCACGTCTTGAATTGTTCCATTTCTCCAAACAGAATTTAAAGCCCAACTTCCGTTAGTATTACTTTCATATGGCATTGGAGCCGTTTGCGGATTGATAGAAATTTTATCTGGAATTACTAAACTTCCTCTATTTACATTTATAGAGTCGTCATCTAAGTGAGTTCCGATGTATGAATTCATTGAATAATAAGCAAATAAATTATTCCAAAGCAATCCAGAAATATCATTTTTTGTGACAGTTGATGGAATTACTGTTCCAATTGTACCTGTTCCGTTTTGTAAAATTTCTTGGTTAAGAATGAAACGAATTTCTGTTGCAGTTAATACTCTGCTCCACATTCTAAGTTCGTCAATATCACCTCTAAATAAATTATTTATCGTAGTTTTATTGATATATTGACCACCAATACTAAACATACCTGACGAAGTTCCTGGTGCACCATTCATTGCTGCAGTTTTTTCAAGGACTCCATCAATGTAAATCGATAATGTGTTTGCTGAATAAGTGTAAGCAATATTATGCCAGATACCGTTTGGTAGTGCTGTTGTTGTAATTGCTGTTCTTAAAGTTCCTCCACCATTATACCATTCAAATCTAACTCTATTGTCATTTTGTAAAACTATTTGGTAACCGTTTCCTGCTGCTGCTTTTTTAGACAAGATTGTTCTTTCATCGCCCAAAGTGTTAGCGCCATTTGGTCTAACCCAAGTCATTACTGTGAAATTAGCAGGTAATTCATTAACATTGTCAATTCTAACAAAGTCATCAATACCGTCAAGAGTTATATGTAACGGATTTACAGCGCGATGCGCTACCCCAAACGTTATGTATTTTGTTCCGTCAAAGTCATACAAACAGGTTTCGTTTGAACCAACTGTTGACATAAAAACAGTTTCTAATCCAGTTGTAAAAGCAGCATTAGTTGCCACAACCATTACATAAGCATCTGTTGGGCCTAAGGCAGGAAGACCGCTTGTGAATGCAGAGGTAGGAACAGCGACTCTTGTTGTAGCTACATCACCATTTACTTCGTTAACTTTCCATCTTCTGTTTACAACTTCTGTAATTGTAGTTATTGTTGTTGGTCCCAAATCAATGGCTAAATTAACTCCAGAGTTGTTCATGTTTGCTCCGTTTGAACCCCAAACTAGAAAATTTCTGTCAGTTGAAAAGTTGTTAGGATTTAAGTTGTTTGTTGCTGTTATATCTCCAAGACCAATTGTTAAAACTGTATTTGGGTTTTCACTTTTAGATTGTTTTTGATTTAATTGTGTATTATCATCACGACCAATACCTGCAATATCATAATTAAAACCTGTGTTAGCTAGAGTACTCCAAGTAACAGCACCACTAGAATCGAGGTAATCTGTATCTCCTAGATTTGTTGCTGTAATACTGTTTGAAGCATGTAAAGTCACTCCATTTTTTATTGCTAAATACGATTCAATTTTCTTTTTTTCAGTATCTGATTTTACTTCAGAATACGATATAATTTCGGCAAGTTTACCATCAAGGTAAGAGGATATGTTTCCGTTTAATGAGAATCTTCCAGTTCCAAGATTATATTGAATATTATTAAATTCTGAAAAATTTAATATACCTGTAACTGTAACTTGATCTACTCCAACCGATTCGCCAGCATAATTGTCAATTCTTTTTCCGTTTTTATAAATTTCTGTAGATGTTCCTGCAGTATTTGTTTTTACATTATAAATTGTAGTTTCTTGTACATAAGTTTCAGTTGTAGTTGCATATGCTCTACCATAAGAGTTTGTAGATGGTGCTTGTGGAACTGAGCTAATGCTATGTGAAACTAATTCATTTTTGTATCTGGCTGTAAAATTTCCTAATGCAAATGCTGTTCCATCCAAATGAAAGCTGCTAACAGAAGTTCTACCAGATAATGGAGCTTGTCTTGTAGGTGAGGCGCTATCAATTGTATTATTTGATTTAACAACTACAAAATAGTCTTGAGCATGAAAACCACCTTTTCCGCGCATTGATGTTGCGTTCGCAATAGTAAAATCTATAATTGGGTTAAAATTTATATTTCTAGTACCATCTCTAAAAATTGGTCTTGTAGCTCCAATACCGATTGCATCATTATCTATAGCTTGGTCATCCCATTGTGATAAAGCAACACCATCTGTTGTAGTGCTTGTACCTGCATTTGCTTTTAGCCACAGTTTTAAATTAGTTCCTACATTACCTGGATTGAAAGGATTTGTTGTAAAAGGTGTTATTGGATCTCCTTTTACAAAAAAGTTATCAATTGCAACTCCTGAAGAGTTTGTGCTTCCATCAGATTTGAATAATACTCTAAAAACAATATTGTTTTTATTGTCTAAATCATTAGTTTGAGTTGAACGCTCAACAAAATCATTGAATCCAGCCACTCCTGTATTTATTGTTCCTGAAAAACCTCGCTGACTGCCTAATGAATACGAACCGCCACCTAACGTTGATACATTCGTGTTTGAATACCACGTTACAGTTTCTTGATAATTTCCAAGAACATCCCATGTTAATCCACCATTTGTACTATACTGAATTTGCATTCCGTCATCATTATCGTTTGTGCCAACTCTTAAATCCAATGATACTCTTATGTTGTTGTAACCTGTAGTGTTTATTGTTGGAGATACTAATACAGATGATGTGTTATTGGCATAATTATTTCCTAATCTCCAATAACTACCTTCACCATTAAAAGGTGTAGTTGTATGCGTCCAAGTGCTTCCGCCAGACGTTGCCGTTGTCCATCCACCATTATTTGCATCAAAGTTTTCATAGTATAATGTATAGCTTTGAGAAGGAAAGCTAGTTCCTGTTCCACTAATGTTAAAATTGTATGGATTTTTACCGCCAACATTTGTTGAGAATGAAACAGTTGCTGTTCTTAGACCTAATGCAGTTGGATTAAAACTTATTGAGAAAGTTGTACTTCCGCCCAAAAATCCAACTGGTGATGCTGGTTGAGTTACAACAGAGAAATCTGCAGCGTTTGGACCACCAATAGTGATTGATCCAACTGTGAGATTTATTAATAATGCGTTATTTGTAATTGTAAAAATTTTTGTAATAACACCTGCACTTTCATTAGTTGATCCAAAATTGGTTAAGTTTATTAAACTAGGAGAATTAGTTCCATTATCATTTATCAAGTTTCCATTGCCATATACATCAATTTGTTGCGCATTGGAACTACTTGTTAAAAATAATGCTAATGTTAGCATTGTAAATAGTATAATTTTTTTCATAACTCTTGGGGTTTAGTTATTCTTATTTTTTTTATCAGATGAGAAAATCATCGTAATTAATTTGACACTACAAATATAGAATGAAAATTAAATAAATCGACAAAGTGTATAAAATAATCGATGAAATACACTTTTATGACATTTTAATAAGTATAAATCTTACAAATAGTTTGTTTTGAATTAATATATTTAATAATTAATAAGGTTTGATTTTTGTATTGAGCAAAAACCTATGAACGAAAATTATATGTTTGGTAACTAAAAATTTCGAGATACAATAAAAAAAGAAAGC
>NZ_DQDX01000132.1:11968-19176 GCF_003525665.1 Flavobacterium sp. | reverse complement strand
ATTTTAAACTTTATTTAAATCATGAAAAAAGCACTTTATATTTTAGTTTTATCGTTCCTTTTTGTAGGCTGTAAACAAACAATTACCGATCAAGATATCAACAAGATAAATGGTTATTGGGAAATTGAAAAAGTCCTATTAAAAGACGGTGAAAAGAAAGATTACAAAATGAATGAAACCGTAGATCATTTTCAAGTTTCTAATAATAAAGGTTTTAGAAAAAAACTAATGCCGCAATTTGATGGAACGTATCTTACCAATGATGTAGTAGAAAAAATTTCAATTTCATCTAAAGACGGAAGCTACTTCATTAATTATTCTACAAGTTATGGCAAATGGCAAGAAGAAATTGTTGAAATTAAAGATTCTACTTTAGTACTTAAAAATAAAGAAGAACAAGAGTATTATTATAAAAAATACCAAGGATTTTCATTAAAATAATACTGAAATAATATCAGCTCGAATGGCAAAAAGAACAAGCAACGAAAGTTCTATATCCGATGTTTTACAGCAGTTTATTCAAGTGAATAGGCTAGAAGCTGGCATGGATAAAATTGATGTGGAACAAGCCTGGAAAAACCTTATGGGAAATGGCGTAAACAGTTACACACAAGAAGTTGTTTTAAAAGGAACAACATTGTATGTGAAACTAACATCGGCAGTTTTACGTGAAGAATTAAGCTACGGAAAGCAAAAAATCATAACAATGCTCAACGAAGAATTGCGAAAAGAAGTCGTTAAAGATTTAGTTTTCAGATAAAAAAAAAACGCTTCAGCCGCGAAACTGAAGCGTTCAAACAACAAACTTAAAAATCTATTAAAACTGAGCGGTTTCAGTAGAATCTTTCATAGCAACAGTCGAATTTAATCCAGCCGTAACTGTGTTTTGTACTTCGTCAAAATAAGTTGTTCCAACAAAATTTTGGTGTTTTACAGCTTTAAATCCTTCTTTTTGAAGAGCAAATTCTCTTTCTTGTAATTCAGAATATCCTGCCATTCCACGTTTTTTATAGGCTAATGCTAGTTCAAACATTGATGTGTTTAAGGCATGAAATCCTGCTAATGTTATAAATTGAAATTTGTAACCCATTGCAGCCAAATCTTCTCTAAAAGTTTCCATTTCTGGAACTGATAATTTTGCAGCCCAATTAAATGATGGTGAGCAATTGTAAGCCAACATTTTTCCTGGAAATTTTGCGTGAATTCCTTCGGCAAATTTACGTGCATAATCTAAATCAGGATTGGAGGTTTCCATCCAGATTAAATCGGCATATGGAGCGTAAGATAATCCACGGTCAATTCCTTGTTCTACTCCACAATTTACATAGAAAAAACCTTCCGGAGTGCGTTCGCCAGTGATGAATTTTCTATCACGTTCGTCAACATCACTTGTTATTAAATTTGCGGCATCAGCATCTGTTCGAGCTACAATTAAACTTGGAACATTCATTACATCGGCAGCCAAACGAGCAGCGACTAATTTATTTATGGCTTCTTGTGTTGGAACTAGAACTTTTCCGCCAAGGTGACCACATTTTTTTGCAGATGATAATTGATCTTCAAAATGAACTCCAGATGCGCCAGCTTCAATCATACTTTTCATCAGTTCGAAAGCATTTAAGTTGCCTCCAAAACCTGCTTCTGCATCTGCAACAATTGGAACTAAATAATCTTTTTTATTTTCGATTTTGTTTACAGTCTGAATTTGATCGGCTCTCAATAACGCATTGTTTATTTTCTTAACCACAATAGGAACACTATTTGCTGGATACAAAGATTGATCTGGATACATTTCGCCAGCAATATTAGCATCGGCTGCAACTTGCCATCCACTTAAATAAATAGCTTCTAAACCAGCTTCAACTTCTTGAATGGCTTGATTTCCTGTTAAAGCACCAAGTCCAGCAACCCAATCTTGATTGTTTAATTTTTTCCAAAGAATTTCTGAACCACGACGTGCAATAGAATGTTCTATCTGATAAGAACCTTGTAAGGTTATTACTTTTTCGGCTGTGTAAGGTCTTTCAATTCCGTTCCATCTTGGATTTGTTGTCCAATCTGCGATTAATGCTTGAATTCTGTCTTCTGTTTTCATACTTTTGTACTGTTTAGATAGTTATTTATTTAATTATTTATTTAGAAACTGTCGAATGTTACCGCATTCGGCAGTTTTATTTTATAAAATTGTAGGCTTCTAGGGTCAGAAAATCGTCTAGTTTTTCATTAAAAATCATTGTTGAAAATAGTTTTGTTGCCAATTCAAATTGTCCCGAATGGAATCGCTCTTTGCCAACATAGTCTTCAATTTTCACTAATTCTTCTTTGATGATTTTGTCATAGAATGTTTTAGAAACCAATTCTCCAGTATCTAATTTTACTTCTTTTTTTAGCCAAAGCCAAAGTTGTGCTTTCGAAATCTCTGCTGTTGCAGCATCTTCCATTAAATTATATAATGCTGCTGCTCCAACTCCTTTGAGCCAAGATTCTAGATATAGAATTCCAACATTGATGTTTTTTCGAACGCCATTTTCTGTGATTGTTCCTTTTGGAAGTTCTAGAAGTTGCTCTTCGGTGATGTTAAGTTCGTTTCGTTTAATGTGCATTTGATTTTTAGTTGGCATGTTTTCATTGAAGACTTTCATAGCCAAACTCACTAATCCTGGATGCGCAACCCATGTTCCGTCGTGACCGTTTTTCACTTCACGTTCTTTGTCGGCTTTTACTTTTTCGAAAGCAATAGTGTTGGCTTCTTCATCGTTTTTAATTGGAATTTGTGCAGCCATTCCGCCAATTGCTAGAATACTTCTTCTGTGACAAACTTGAATTACTCGTAAAGAATAAGCACTCATAAACGGACTTGTCATAGTAACTTGATCTCTATCTGGAACCATAAAATTGGGATGATTTTTTAGTTTTTTGATATAAGAGAAAATGTAATCCCAACGACCGCAATTTAAGCCTGCAATGTGGTTTTTTAATTCATAAATAATTTCATCCAATTGAAAACTGGCAGTTATGGTTTCTATTAAAACCGTTGCTTTTATGGTACCGACTGGAACTTTGAAATAGTTTTGTGCAAATTCAAATACTTCGTTCCACCATCTTGCTTCATTAGAGTGTTCAATTTTTGGTAAATACAGATAAACTCCAAGACTTTGTTTTTGTAACTCGAGTACGTTATGAAAAAAGTATAAACCAAAGTCAACTAACGAACCCGAAAGGTTTTCATCGTTTGCAGTTAAGTTTTTTTCTTCTAGATGTAAACCCCTTGGGCGAACAAGTAAAGTGGCAACGTCATCATTTAGTTGGTAGCTTTTACCGTTTTGTTCTAATGTTATTGTTTTTCTAATGGCATCTTTAAGATTTTGTTGTCCTTCCATTAGATTTTCGAAAGTTGGTGAACAGCTGTCTTCGAAGTCGGCCATGAATATTTTGGCACCAGAATTTAGTGCGTTGATTACCATTTTTCTATCAACTGGTCCAGTGATTTCAACTCTTCGATCTAAAAGTTTTTCTGGAATTGGTGCTGCTGACCAAACTGAGTTTCTAATAGATTCTGTTTCTATTGGAAATTTTGGAGCAAAACCTTGATCAAATAAATCTTGTTGAATGTCTCTTTCTTTTAATAATGCTATTCGTTTTGAATTGAATTTATGATGCAATGCATTTAAAAAAGTTAGTGCTTCTGGTGTTAAAATGTTTTGATGCTGTGCTACATTTTGAACTTCTACAGTTGTTTTTTCTGTTGTTTCCATAAGAGGTTGTTTTTTGTTACTGCAATACTATAAAAAAAATAAATACAAAACAAGCGAACGTTCGCTAAAATGTAAAAATATTTTTTCAGCTATTGTTTTTATTTGAATTATTGTATCTTTGTTGAAGGAACAAGTACACAAATAGTTAGTCAAATAGCCCTGACTGGAGCAAGTATCCTTTTTTTGTAAAAAAAAGATACTGCGGAAGGCAGGAATATGGATTACCAGTAAAGCCCGAGCCATTCGCTCCTTAAAAAATATGATTGAAGAAGAATATATTAGATTGATATTTGGTTTGAAATTAAAGCAAATTAGAACCGAGAAAAACCTTTCTTTGTTTGGATTAGCAAAGGTTACAGGACTTTCTAAATCGTATTTGAACGAAATTGAGAAAGGCAAAAAATACCCAAAGCGTGATAAGATTTTGCTTTTGTCTGATGCTTTAGATTCGACTTACGACCAGATGGTTTCGTTGAAGTTGGATAAGAATTTGGCGCCAATTGGTGAAATTTTGCAATCTAGAATTTTGAAGGAAATTCCGTTAGATATTTTCGGAATTAAAGAAAGTAATTTGATTGATATTATTGCAGAAGCTCCAATAAAAGTGAATGCTTTTATCAGTACGTTATTCGAAATTGCTAAACATTATAATCTAACAAGAGAGAGTTTTTTTCTAGCTGCTTTGCGTTCTTATCAAGAAGCAAACAACAATTATTTTGACGATGTTGAACAGAAAGTTGAGCAATTTGCGAAAGCCTATTCGCTGGATTTGACCACAAAATTGAATGTTGAAGATTTGGAAGAAATTTTGGTTGATGAATATGGTTACACAATTAACAATGAAGAGTTGACTGAACATGAAGAGTTGGTGTATTTGCGCTCGGTTTTTGTACCAAAATCAAAAACATTATTGATTTCTAAAAGTGCCGATGTCTCGCAACGAATGTTCATTTATGCGAAAGAAATTGCGTATAATTACATGGAAATTAGCGATAGATTGTATACTTTTTCATGGATTAAATTTGAAAGTTTTGACCAGGTTTTAAATAACTTTTATGCTTCATACTTTGCTGGAGCATTGCTAATTCCGAGGAAAGAATTGGTAAAAGAATTGAAATTGTTTTTTGAACAAAAGACGTTTAATCCTAACGGATTTACCAATTTGATAGCGAAGTTTACCGATTCACCAGAAACTTTTTATCAGCGATTGACCAATGTTTTGTCAAAGGATTTTAATTTGAAGAATTTGTTTTTCTTGCGCTTCAATTACAAACCGGAGCGAAATGATTTTCAGCTCTNNGAACTTCATATTACCAATTTGTTAGAACCACATGCTAACGAAAATAACGAGCATTATTGTCGTCGTTGGGTTTCAATAAAGACGCTGAGTGCGATTCCAAATTCGGAAGAAAATCACCTTTTTGACACCCAAATTTCGAGTTACAATCATACAGATAATGAGTATTTTGTACTTTCATCGGCAACAAAAGATCCTTTTAGAAATGGTTATTACAGAAGTATTGCTTTGGGAATTATGATTTCTTCCCATTCGCAAAGTAAATTGCAATTCTTGGATGATGAAACCATTAAACGAAAAAAAGTAGGAGTTACTTGCGAATCTTGCTCGATTGAAGATTGCCAAGAACGTGCGGCGCCACCAAAAAAGATAGAGCGCAAACAACGCTTCGAAAAAATTGATAAAGTGGTTCAAGAATTAATGGAAAAATACAGTTAAAAAAAATCTCGTTTCAATTAAGAAACGAGATTTTATATTTTTATGCACAATCAACATAACTGCCGACTGCGACTGAACACTGAATACTAGAACTGCTCTCTTCCAGCAAAGTGAAAAGCACCTTCGATAGCAGCATTTTCATCAGAATCTGAACCGTGAACAGCATTTTCTCCAATAGAAGTTGCATATTTTTTACGGATAGTTCCTTCAGCAGCATCAGCAGGATTTGTAGCACCAATTAAAGTTCTAAAATCTTCAACAGCATTTTCTTTTTCAAGAATTGCAGCAACGATTGGTCCACGTGACATAAATTCAACTAACTCACCGTAGAAAGGTCTTGCAGCGTGAACAGCATAAAATGCTTGAGCATCAGCAACAGTTAATTGTGTTAATTTCAAAGAAACAATCTTGAAACCACCTTCAGTAATCATGTTTAAAATTCCACCGATGTGTCCGTTTTCAACAGCATCAGGCTTAATCATTGTAAATGTTCTATTTGTAGCCATTTTAATTTATTTGTTTTATTCGGGTGCAAAAGTAAGCTTTTTTGTTTGAATTGAAAGTTTATGAGTTTAAAAAGTTTATGAGATTAAAAGTGATTTTTACTAGAAGCGAATTCCCGAAGCTTCGGGATTGGGCGTTCTTGGTTTCCGTTTTCCTGCTTTTCGTTGCAATCTTTACCAACTCCGACAGAGTTCAAAACTCTGTCGGAGTTAATAAAGGATTTACACTGCAAATGCAACGCATTCACTGAACTCCAATAAAAAATAAACGCTTTATGAAGTAATTAGTGCTAAATTAGTTTCCATTTTAACTTTTGTAAACTTTGCGAACTTTGCGTAAATCATTATGACTTTGCGGTTACACTACAAAACCACAACTTTAAATTCTTGTTCCAACGGTTGTAATTCCTTCAAAACTTTTTCAATAAAAGAACTTCCAACTTCAAGATAAAATTCACTAAAATTGGCTTTACGTTCTTGCAAACTTTGGTTAGGATACTACTCGTTTTGAAGCAATAAAATGCGTTCCAATTTATCTGTATGAACTCTTTTTTCGGCTTTTAAAAGTCGTTTTTCTAGGTTTTCTAATCCTTTTATTTGCTTAATTTCTTGTGCTTTTACTGCGCCGGTAAACGATTTGTCTGTTTTATCTGCAATAGCAAAAAGTTCCTCAAATTGTTTTCTCAAATGTTCTTTTTGAGAAGTAAAGTCAATAGAAAACTCTGAGAATTCTTTTGTTTTTTTATCAAATAAATCTTGCTGATTCGAAAATAAATCGGACCAAGTTAATTCTAATTTGTCTGCTTTTTCCGCTTGTTTTGTAGTTGCCAAAAGCACAGAATTCCGAATCAATAGCATCGGAAAAGTTACGTTATTCGCTTCAAAATTAGATTTCAATTCCAACCAATACGCAATTTCGCCTCCGCCACCAATGTAGCATAAATTAGGCAAAATTACTTCTTCATAAAGTGGACGCAAAATCACATTCGGACTAAATTTTTCTGGAAAATTTTCAACTTCTGCTAGAATTTCAGCTTCTGTAAAAGTGGTATTTGTATTATTTACTTTGAACTTATCATCTTCAAAAATAATTCGTTCACGCAAATTGTCTTCAATATAAAACAAGTTAATCTCACGCGGATTCACTTGAACAAAATAATCTTTCAATTGTTCGTTAGTTTCCGTGACGTTCTTAAAAGAATTTTGCTCTAGAAG
>NZ_DQDX01000132.1:0-11901 GCF_003525665.1 Flavobacterium sp. | reverse complement strand
CACTTGAATCGCCGTCAATAATAACCAAACCTTCATTTTTAAACAATTCGTTGGCTAAAAATCGTGTTGCATTGGCTAAATTGGAATGTTCTAAGTAGCTTTTTGTAAACAAATCTTTCAAGTAATCAGCATTCGAACCAATTCCTAATTCAGATGAAAATAATTCGAAAACTTCCGCTAAACCTTCGGTAGAAAGTCGACCAACTGGTCCAAAACTTTCTCTGTTCCATTTAACTTTTTTGCCCTTAAAATTAAAATAATTGATTTCTTCAAAGTCATGATCTTCTGTCGCCATCCAATAAATAGGAACAAAATTATGCTCAGGAAATTCGTTTTTTAATTGCTTGCAAAGATTTATTGTTGAAGCAATTTTGTAAATAAAGTAAAGTGGTCCAGTAAATAAATTCAGCTGATGTCCAGTAGTTATTGCAAAAGTATTGGCGTCTTTTAATCGTTGTATGTTATTAGAACTTGCTTCAGAAATTTCAAAACCAGAATACTGTTTCTCTAGTTCTGAAACTAAAATTTGACGATTTTCATCTGAAAAATCAGCTTTCTTCTCCTCAATTTGTAGTTTAAAATGCTCTAAATTAGGAAAACGATTGTATAACGATTTCAAATTGGGTTTTTGATCTAAATAATCTACAATTAGTTTAGAAAAATATCCCGAATCTTGATAGGTTATACAGTCGTTTGGCATTTTATAATTTTTTTGTAAAAATACTTAAAATTGAATTAATAAAGTTGTCTTTAACTTTCAATTAAGGTTTATCGTTTTAGTGTAAAGTGCGCACGGTGTTCTCTTCCGTCTTCTCTTTTAACGACAAACCAATAATCATCAGAAATCACTTTGGTACCATTATAAGTTCCGTCCCAACCAACAGAATTCGGATTTAAAACTTTCATAATTTTTCCGTATCTATCAAATATTGTGACTGTTAAATTAGGTTCGTATTGTGAAAATTTAATTCTCCAATAATCATTTGTTCCGTCGTCATTTGGTGTGAAAAATTTTGGATAATTTAAAAGTACAACGTCTTCATTAACAATTCCACATTCGTCTTTTACGTAAACGGTGTAAAAACCGCTTGTTAAACCACTAAAAGTATTACTTACTTGATAGTTAACTCCATCCAAAGAATACTGAAAGTTGTCATTAATTGTTGTTGAAACGATGATAACATTTTCTGTATCGGTCCAATCTTGCGTGTCAATTGATGCAATTGTAGCTACTTGCGATGCAACAACATTAAATGATTTTGTAGAAGAACAGATTAGAGTTCCGTAATTTTTAGTAACGGTTACAGAATAAGTTCCAGGATTTGAAATTGAAATTGATTGGGTTGTTGCTCCAGTCGACCAAAGGTAACTGTTAAAACCAGAACCAGCATTTACTGTAATAGATGTTGCTTGACAAATTGGCATTACGTCATCAATTGAAATAATAGGTTTTTGGAATAATGATAGGTTTAAGTTTACAATTTGGTGGCAACCATTAGTAGAATCTAATCTAACATATACAATCGTTGAACCAACTGACAAGCTATAATTTGAATTTAATTGCTGACTTGCAAGTTGATTTTCTGCACCGTTTAATGAGGAATAATAGGTGAAAGTCATTCCAGAAGTTGAAGCAACAAAATTCGAATTATAATTAGATAAGTTTATATTTTCTGAACCATCATTTAAATCATCACAAAACGATTGCGAGTAATCATTGGCATTTAAAGTATTTATCAAAGATACATTTATCATTAATCTACCTACACTTTCACATCCGTTAATAGTTTGCGTTGCAAAATAGGTTGTTCCGTCAACTAGTAAAGTTGAATTCGGTAAAATAGTCGTACCTGAATTGTTTGCGTACCAATTTATTGCGGTTCCAGAAACACTGACGTCACTTAATGTTGGACTAGAAGTAGCACAAAATTCTTGACTAGCATTTCCTGTTGGAATAGGAGTATTCTGAATTGAAATTGTCACAGGAACTCTCAAACTTTCACAACCGTTGATGGTTTGTGATGCATAATAAGTGGTTCCATCAACTAAAATAGTTGCATTAGAAAGTAAATTTCCAGCTGTTGACGAGTTATACCAGTTGATATTTGTACCAGAAATTATAATATCGTTTACAGTTGCATTTTGTTGAATACAGAATGTTTGTGGCGATGTTGCCGTTGGAAGTGCTACAGGACTTATTATTATATTTTGAGTTTGAGTTTCAATATTTCCATTTCCATCATTGTAATTCCAATTTATAGTATAGGTTCCAGGTAATGAATAGGTTAATGGATCTGTCGTTGTTCCAGTAACTGTTCCAGAGCAATTATCTGTAGCGGTCGGAATTGTTGAAACGATTACAGTGCAATTACCGTTTATATCTGGTAGATTTGCTATGTTTGGTATTGGTTTACTTGAATCGCCTACAACAATTGAGATCGTGTTTGAACCATCACAACCACCAGTTCCAGTTATTACACAAGTATAATCACCTGAATTTGCAGCTGTGGCATTTGTTATTTGAGGGTTTTGCAAAGTTGATGAAAAACCATTTGGACCTGTCCAAGAGTAATTTGTTCCACCAGATGCTGTTAAATTTAAATTATTTCCAATACAAATTGGAGAATTAGACGATGCTAAAGTAGATGAAACACAGTCTCTAAATTTTACTAAAAAAGTATCTGGATTTGAACCTAGAGTTGTTTGGTGAGCATCTGCTGTTGCGATTCCTGTCGTACTACCATTTACATTTCCGAATAAATAAATATCATTATTATCATCAATATCTATAAAACCAAGTTGTTCACCTAAATTGCCACCATAATAGGTTCCCCATATTCTCTGGCCGTTAGCGCCTAATTTTACTAAATATACTTTAGAGTATGAATTTTTAGTTGGCATATAACTATCTGGAGTTGTTATACCGCTATTAACACCAGTATAACCAGCAAAATAAAACTCATTATTAGTATTAACAGCGATTCCAATTATTTGTTCTATAAAATACGTTCCCCAATTTTTGGTTTGTGTATTTACATTAAAGTTTATTATAAAACTATTTTGAGTTCCAAAAAGAACGGCGCCAGATGGAATTGGCTGTAATGTTTCAAACCAACTGCCTGGCGTGGCAATACTGTTAGTGTTAATTGTTCTACCTACTAAATATAAATTATCTCCTTTGATAACAGATCTAAATAAAGATGTACTATTGGAGAAATAAGTACCCCAAATTCTTTGTCCATTTAGATCAAATTTTACAATCATTCCTCCTGCTGTTCCATCCGATGTTTCTTGATAACTTCCTGGTGTTGCTATATTAGTAATGCTATTTTGTGTTCCACAAGCATATATAAAACCATCATCTGAAATGTTGATATCAAAAAAGCCATCACTTTGTTGTCCTCCATAAAATGTACCCCATATTCGTTGTCCATTGGGATTGAATTTTGCAATAAATGCATCAGAACGATTATAATTTGAGTTATTGTTTAATTGATGTGCTCCTGATGTTGAAAAAAAATTCGTACTGACAGTTTCACCTACCATGTATACGTTATTAAAACTATCAAAACAAATAGATTGAGCATAATCATTTTCGTTTCCGCCATAATAGGTTCCCCATTCTTTAAAACCTTGACTATTTAATTTTATTAAAAACCCATCATTATATGTGCTTTTTACACTTTGAAAACATCCAACAGACGGTATACTTGGTTCTTCATATAATGTATAGCCAGTTAGATAAATATTATCAATTCCATCAATTTTCATTGTGGAAGTTGGAAATGGATAATATGAACCCCAAAGTCTAACTCCATTTGTGTCTAATTTTGCAATAAAATCTGCTCCTCCAAGGAAGTTTGATTGATATGTTCCTGCAGTTGCAATGTTTGAATTACTTCCTGTAAATCCCGAAATTAACACATTGTTATTAGAATCCACTTCAACAGAACCAGCACTTTCAAATCCAGATCCGCCATAGTAAGTTCCCCAAAGTCTTATCGGAACTGGATCTATTATAATCTTTTTATTGGACATATTTCTATACGATTGAAAGCCGTATGTATTTTTACCTGTTCTTTTGTAATTAATTTCAATTAGTTCTTTAGAATTTCCATTTTCAATCCAACTCATCGGAATCGTTTCCTGCATTTGTCCAAAACGAACCTTCATCTTAATTTTATTTTCAACTAATTCTGTTTTAGCACCACTAAATTGTAACTGAATGTCAGATATTTTTCCTCCTTCATTTACAATAAAATTATACTCTACTGGTTTAGTGATGTCCTCAGGAATAAAAAAGACAACGTCTATATTATTATAAATATTTTTATAAGTAACTTTTTTAAATTTGTATACTTCTAGAATTCCATTTGGGGCATGGATAACATTATAATAATTATCATAATCTTTAGTCTTTTCCTCAGCGATTAGTTTAACATTTTGGTTGGAGTTTATAAAATCAATATCAATTCTATGAAAATTATAATCTATCGTATATTCTGGTTCTAATGATGGTTTTATCTGTGATAGAGAGTAATTTTCAACTTTATTATTCTTTTTTGGATGTTTTTCAGTTTCATAAACATCATAAGAAAATCCATTTTGTTTTAATTGAACATTCAATCCATTTGTATTCAAAAGATATTTTACAGAGCTGTTTTTTCTACCTTTTTGATCTACAATTTGACCTTTGTTTTCAATGAAACCAATAGAGGAACTGTTTTTTTGAGCCAATAAATTTATAGAGAAGGTAAGAATAATAAAAAAGTAAAGTTTTCTCATTAGAATTAATTTGTTATTAGCAAATATATAAAGCTAAAATCGATTTTTGAATTATTTTAATTTTAAATTTAGCGTACTTTTGCAAAACAAATCATTTACATTGAAAGATATCCTCTTAATAACGCCACCATTTACCCAACTGAATACTCCTTATCCAGCAACGGCGTATATTAAAGGTTTTTTAAACACTAAAAACATTTCATCTTTTCAAATGGATTTGGGAATTGAAGTGATTTTAGAATTGTTTTCCAAAGAAGGTTTAACAGCAATGTTTTCAACCTACAATCTACAACCTACAACCCACAACCTAGAAAGAATTTATTCGCTCAAAGAAGATTACATAAAAACAATCGATGCTGTAATTGGTTTTCTACAAGGGAAAAATCCAAGTTTAGCTAGACAAATATGCAGTGGTAATTTCCTTCCGGAAGCTTCCCGATTTTCACAGTTAGACGATATGGAATGGGCTTTTGGAACCATGGGAATGCAAGATAAAGCTAAACATTTAGCCACATTATATCTAGAAGATTTATCCGATTTTATTGTAGAATGTGTCGATGAAAATTTTGGTTTCAGTCGTTATGCAGAACGTTTGGGTAGAAGTGCCAACTCGTTTGACGAATTATATTCTAATTTGCAAAACGATCCAACCTATATCGATAAAATCACACTCAGAATTCTGAAAGAAAGAGTAGAAGAAGTCCAACCTAAATTGATTTGTTTTTCTGTGCCATTTCCAGGTAATTTGTATAGTGCTTTTAGAAGTGCGCAATTTATAAAAACTCATTTTCCAGAAATTAAAATCGCAATGGGCGGCGGTTTTCCAAATACCGAACTACGTGAATTAAAGGATAAACGCGTTTTTGAATTTTTCGATTTCATAACTTTGGATGATGGCGAATTACCTTTAGAATTATTAAATTCCAATGTTCAAATTCCAAATTCCAAAGAGTTTAAACGAACTTTCCTTTTACAAAACAACGAAGTAACTTACGTAAATAACACTACAAAACCCGATTATAAACAAAGCGAAGTTGGAACTCCAGATTATTCCGATTTGCAACTTCAAAACTATATTTCGGTGATAGAAATTGCCAATCCAATGCACAGTTTGTGGAGCGATGGTCGCTGGAATAAACTAACAATGGCGCACGGATGTTATTGGGGAAAATGTACTTTTTGTGATATTTCTCTCGATTATATCAAATTATACGAACCCATCGCCGCTAAAATTTTAGTAGATAGAATGGAGGAATTAATTGCTCAAACTGGCGAAAACGGATTCCATTTTGTTGACGAAGCCGCGCCGCCAGCTTTAATGCGCGAAGTTGCTTTGGAAATCATCAAACGAAAATTAGTGGTTTCTTGGTGGACGAACATCCGATTTGAGAAAAGTTTTACATCTGATTTGTGTGTTTTACTGAAAGCTTCTGGTTGTATTGCCGTTTCTGGCGGATTGGAAGTAGCATCAGATCGTCTTTTGGAGTTAATTAAAAAAGGCGTAACCGTAGAACAAGTTGCTCAAGTAACCAGAAATTTCACCGAATCTGGAATTATGGTTCATGCTTATTTAATGTATGGATATCCGACGCAAACGGTTCAAGAAACGATTGATAGTTTAGAAATGGTGCGCCAATTATTTGAACTCGGCGTTTTACAGAGTGGTTTTTGGCATCAATTTGCAATGACAGCGCATTCTCCAGTTGGAATGTTTCCAGAGGAATTTGGTGTTATTCCAGAGCAAAACGAAATTACTTTTGCCAATAACGACATCAATTTTAAAGATAAAACCGGAATCGATCACGACAAATTCAGCTTCGGATTAAAGAAATCGTTGTTCAATTACATGCACGGAATTTGCTTTGATTATGACTTGCAAGATTGGTTTGATTTCAAAATTCCGAATACTAAAATTCCGTCTGATTATATTATTTCTTGTTTGGAAAAAGAACCCGATTTCAACATAAAATCTTCTGCAAAAGTAGTTTGGATAGGAGGAAAGCCCATTACTGAAAGCTTTACAAAATCTAAAAAAGGAAACTCTTGGAACATGATGAAATTGTCGTTTCATGATAAAACCGAATCGTTTGACATTTCATTAGAAGAAGATAAAGGCAAATGGTTGGTTTCGGCATTAGAACAAGTTGCTGTTTATGGTGATTCTAAAAGCACTTTTTCACAATTAAAATCCGATTTTGAATCACAATTTGAAGACTTCGAATTGTTTTGGTATTCTAAACCAATAGCTACTTTAAGAGAATTCGGACTTCTAGTTTTATAAAGCAAATAAAAAAACGCGAACCATTGCTGATTCGCACAGTTCAATTAACTTAAACTATAGTAACTGACTATTGTTTAACTACCTTTTCAACTTTATTTCCTTTGTCTGAAGTTATTTTTAAGAAATAAATGCCGCTTTGTCTGTTGGAAATATCCAAAATTACTGCATTCGAATTCTCGTAGCTTATCGCTACAAAATATATAGTAAGTTTTTAGTAATTTTATTCCACCTATATTCTAATGGTTTGACTTATTATTTTTATGTTTTTGATTACAATTTCAATTTAGCTATATTAAATTACCAATTTTAATCCATAATTTACTTCACGAAAACGTTTTCTTTGTTTATTTTTACGGTCAAATTTAAATTAAGTCGTATGAGTAATTCGTATAAACTTTCGGTAAACAACACAACTTCGTTTGATTTATCAGAAAGTGACCTTAAAAACCTTGACGCTGTTAGCATGGACAAAACAAAATTCCATGTACTAAAAGACAGTAAACCGTACAAAGCCGAAATCATTGCTACCGATTTCATAGCTAAAAAATACACGATTAAAGTTAACAACAACACTTATGAAGTGGCTATTTCAGACGCTTTAGACATTCTTATCAAAAGTATGGGAATTGAAGTTGGTAAAACCAAAGTCGTAAACGCTATAAAAGCACCAATGCCTGGTTTAATTCTAGAGATTAGTGTTGAGGTTGGACAATCAGTGAAAGAAAATGATCCATTATTGATTCTGGAAGCCATGAAAATGGAAAACAGTTTCCTATCACCAAGAGATGGAATTATAAAATCTATTGCTGTAGAAAAAGGAAATGCAGTCGATAAAGGACAATTGTTAATTGAATTCGAATAAAAAGACACAAATTTTGCCACAAAGGCGCAAGGACACAAAGGATTTTAATTTTTTATCTCCAAAAAAACTTAGTGACTTAGTGTCTTAACGGCAAATTAAAATCTATATATGAAAAAAATAACCAAAATATTAGTTGCCAATCGCGGTGAAATTGCCATTAGAGTAATGAAAACTGCTAAAAAAATGGGCATTAAAACGGTAGCTGTTTTTTCAACTGCCGATAGAAATGCGCTTCATGTGAAATATGCAGACGAAGCGGTTTGCATTGGTGAAGCTGCGTCAAGTCAGTCGTATTTGCGTGGCGACAAAATCATCGAAGTTTGTAAAGAATTAGGTGTTGATGCTGTGCATCCAGGTTACGGATTTTTAAGTGAAAATTCAGCTTTCGCCGAAGCTTGTGAAAAAAACAACATCATTTTCATCGGACCAAAATCGAAAGCGATTGAAATGATGGGAAGCAAATTGGCAGCAAAAGAAGCGGTAAAACATTATAATATTCCGATGGTTCCAGGAACAGAAGAAGCTATCACCGATATTGAAGAAGCTAAGAAAATAGCGAGCAAAATTGGTTTTCCAATTCTGATAAAAGCATCTGCTGGCGGTGGAGGAAAAGGAATGCGAGTAGTTGAAAAAGAAGAAGATTTTGTTTCTCAAATGGACAGAGCAATTTCTGAAGCAACCAATGCATTTGGCGATGGATCGGTTTTTATTGAAAAATATGTAACCAAACCACGTCATATCGAAATCCAAATTATGGCCGATAGTCATGACAATGTGTTGTATATTTTTGAAAGAGAATGCAGCATTCAACGTCGCCATCAAAAAGTGGTTGAAGAAGCACCATCATCAATTTTAACTCCAGAAAAAAGAAAAGAAATGGGTGAAGCAGCTGTAAAAGTAGCTCGTGCTTGTGATTATCTTGGAGCAGGAACAGTAGAATTTTTAATGGATGCAGATTTGAATTTCTACTTTCTTGAAATGAATACGCGTTTGCAAGTAGAACATCCAGTATCGGAAATGATTTCGGGTTTGGATTTGGTCGAATTGCAAATAAAAGTCGCTCAAGGCGAAGTTTTAGAAATGAAACAAGAAGATTTACAAATAAAAGGTCACGCTATGGAACTTCGTGTTTATGCAGAAGATTCTATGAATGATTTCCTTCCAAATGTTGGATTTTTAAGTACTTATAAATTGCCTGAAGGCGAAGGAATTCGTGTTGATAACGGAATTGAAGAAGGAATGGATGTGCCAATTTACTACGATCCAATGCTTTCGAAATTGGTAACTTACGGAAAAACTCGTGAAGAATCAATCGAATTAATGATTAAAGCAATCGATAATTATCATGTAGAAGGCGTTGCAACAACTTTACCTTTTGGAAAATTTGTGATGGAACACGAAGCATTTCGTTCGGGTGATTTCGATACTGGTTTTGTAAAATCATATTACAATCCAGAAAAAATGAAAGCCAATTTAGATACAGAAGCAGAAATTGCGGCGATGATTGCTTTGCAACAGTATATTTCTGATAAACAAATCCTAAGATTACCAAATTAAAGAACATAGAAAATAGAATATAGAAAATAGATTGAGCAGTTGGTAAAGTCTTTTTTCTATTCTCTATTTTCTTTAATCTCAAAACGATGGAAGACAAAATAAAAATATTAAACGATAAAATTGCTCTTGCCAAATTAGGCGGTGGCGAAAAACGTATTGCCAAACAGCATTCTAATAAAAAATTGACGGCTCGTGAACGAGTGGAATATTTATTAGACGAAGGTTCATTTGAAGAAATCGGAATGTTAGTAACACATCGAACTACCGATTTCGGAATGGAGAAAGAAATCTACTATGGCGATGGCGTAATTACCGGTTACGGAACAATCAACGGACGAATTGTGTATGTTTTTGCACAAGATTTTACGGTTTTTGGAGGTTCATTATCAGAAACGCATGCCGAGAAAATCTGTAAAGTCATGGATATGGCACTAAAAAGTGGCGCACCAATGATTGGACTTAATGATTCTGGTGGCGCACGTATTCAAGAAGGTGTTCGTTCGCTTGGTGGTTATGCCGATATTTTTTATCGAAATGTACAATCTAGTGGCGTAATTCCTCAAATTTCTGCAATTATGGGACCATGCGCTGGTGGAGCGGTTTATTCGCCTGCGATGACCGATTTTACTATGATGGTTGAAGGAAGCAGTTATATGTTTGTTACTGGTCCGAATGTCGTGAAAACGGTTACAAATGAGGAAGTTACTTCAGAAGAATTAGGTGGAGCAAGTACGCATTCTACCAAATCTGGTGTAGCACATATTACTTCTCCAAACGGAATTGAATGTCTAGAAGATATCAAGAAGTTGTTGAGTTATATGCCTCAAAATAACAGAGAAACTACGCCAAAATTACCTTACACGCCAAACGATGAAATTCGTGAAAAATTGGATACCATTATTCCAGAAAACGCGAACAAACCGTATGATATGCACGATGTAATTGCAAACATCATTGATGAAGATTCGTTTTTCGAAATTCATAAAGATTTTGCCGAAAATATTGTGGTTGGATTTGCTCGTTTGGGTGGAAGAAGCATCGGAATTGTAGCCAATAATCCAAAATATTTGGCTGGTTGTTTGGATGTAAAATCTTCAATTAAAGGTGCGCGATTTGTGCGTTTTTGTGACTGTTTTAATATTCCACTTTTAGTTTTAGAAGATGTTCCTGGATTTTTACCTGGAACCGATCAAGAATGGAACGGAATCATCACGCATGGAGCCAAATTGTTATACGCTTTTAGCGAAGCAACTGTTCCAAGAGTTACTGTAATTACAAGAAAAGCTTATGGTGGCGCGTATGATGTAATGAATTCGAAACACATTGGTGCCGACATGAATTTTGCTTGGCCAAGTGCTGAAATTGCCGTAATGGGAGCAAAAGGTGCGTCAGAAATTATCTTCAAAAAAGAAATTAGCGAAGCAGCAAATCCTGCAGAGAAATTAGCAGAAAAAGAAGCAGAATATGCGGAGTTATTTGCAAATCCATACACGGCAGCGCAACGTGGTTTTATTGATGAGGTAATTTTGCCACACGATACTAGAAGAAAATTAATGAAAGCCTTCAGTATGCTAGAAAATAAAGTAGTTGATGTTCCTAAAAGAAAGCACGGAAATATTCCGTTGTAGGTTGATATAAATTTAAAAAACCGTTTTGTACTGCAAAACGGTTTTTTTTATGTTGATTTTGATTAATTGACCAAAAATGGTGATTAGGTATGAACAGTTTTTTTTAACGTGTCGCGGCTTCAAGAAGTGGCGATGAACCAAGACCAAGCCTTTACAAATATAAACAAAACTTTAAATTAAAAACCTTTTCCATTTCAAATAAATCCCGAGCCACGCCATTTCTTGAAATGGCTGTTGTGTGCTGTTTATATTTAAATTTACCAGTTATAATCTTCTGGTATTCTTCCCGCAGGCAAACCAACAACCTTGCATTTAATACCTTTATCTTTAAAAAAACGATATACTTTTTTTAATTCATCTTTGTCCGAACTAGGCATTGAAATTTTTGAACCATCATCAAAATAAAAATTTACGTTGTGCATAGAATTTCGTTGTGAATTTGAAATTCCTACCTTTATTACATTTCTAATGCTGTATTTTTTTTTAAGTTTTTTTAATTTGTAATCGATTTCTATTCCTTGTTCATTAAATTCTATTCTGTAAATATTTTCATAGGAAAAATAAATTAGATAACCCATCTCTAAAATTAAAAGTAAAATAAAAATGACAATAGAATACGGCTTTTCAAATTTTTTACTTATTAAAGCACCATTAAAAATATAATCAAATGGAATTAATAACAATAAGTAAAATAACAATGCACCTAAATTTGTGTTTTCTTTTATAATTTTCATTAATTCAACGTTATTTGAGTTAAATAGCACACAACGTGTCGCCGCTTCACGAAG
>NZ_DQDX01000097.1 GCF_003525665.1 Flavobacterium sp. | reverse complement strand
ATGGTGGTTGTGCAACAGTTACTGCTGTTACCTGCTGTGTTGATACGGTTTACAAGTTTGTCGTGTCAAAATATTTTTTAGCAAAGTCAGATATTCGTTGATGTCTGTCGGCTATTTCTATTTCAGTCCAAACAGTTTTTTCTCTAATTTCTGTATAACTCGATAGGGCAGTGTCTTGGAAAAGTTCGCTTTTCTTTTCAAAAGATTTATTGCCAAATTTGCTGTTTTGACTTTGTGTTAATAAAGCCAAATTGCCTACAAGCTGTAGAAAATTCTTTTTAAAATCTTCGCTATATACTTCGTCTGTAGGATTTTGTGGTTTAATGTGTTCAATTGTGTATTTGTTGTAAAGTTCTTTATCTAACAACGCACCTGAACGATTTATTTGTCTTAAATGATTTTCATATTGCCATAACACAAAGCGTATTGTATTACGATTATAATGCCATTTTTCGTTGTCAAAATAATTGATAATTATATTTTTGAATCTGTCGCCATCATTCCAATACCATTTAAAACCTGTTTCTGTTACATTCTTTATGTCTTGATATAAGTTGTCAAGATTGTAAATATCAGATGGGTTAAAATATCGTTTAGCATAATGTGGTAAATAATCTGTTCGATAGTCGCCCAATTTTAATTTGAAACAAAGAATTTCAAGTAATTTTAATATTCGCTTGAACGTATCGCCTGAAACTTCTCCTTTGTTGAATAATGTAAGTAAAACCAATTTCCAATTTGCTTCGTTGCCAACAAAAAACAAGTTTGTAATTTCAGAAATGTTTTTATTACTAACAATGCTTTTCGCACTATGTGTTAATTCTACAAAATTTTCAAAGAATGATTTTATCCATTTTGTTTTATTTTCTTCTTTGTTTAATTTTTCTTTGATTGCTTCAATATTGCCATTAATGTTAAAGAATAAATTGCAATAGTTGTCTAAAAGTTCGCTTTCTGTGAAATAACTTTCAACTGCTTCAATGTGACGATAGGTTTGAGAAATTTCTCGCTGAATATCTGCAATGTCATTATTTGCTTGAACGTCATTTGTACTTTGTATATAAATTTGGTGCATCAAATAAGCCTTGATAACCTCAAATCTTGATAATTCTTTACCTCGGTTGTTTTGGTATTCAAAAACCTGCGTAGCTTCTACTTTGTTTGTTATATAAAATGTACTAATTACAGCGTTTTCTAATGTCTGTTGAACCAAATACAAACTGTTTGAGTCAAGTTTTGTTAATTCGGTTTCAAAAAAATTGAACGCTTCGATAATTCTTTTTTGAGAAATTGTTTCAGTATCATCAATTGAAGAAACCAAATGTTTTTGGCTTACTTTTTTGAAAATAATTTGGTCATCTTCAATTGTTCTAAAAATATCGGTTAAATATGTTTCTTTTATTCCGTCAATATTTATTCCGTTTTTTTCTTGAATTTTTGCAATTGCAGAAAGAAATAAAATTGTAGTTGTTAAGCGTTGTTGCCCATCAATAATGAAAAGAGTTTCGCCATCTTTTTCAAATAGAAATTGACCTAAATAATATCGTTTACTTTTTTGTTCTAAAAGGTCTTCAAGAAATTGAGAGCATTGTTTGCTTTCCCAACTATATGCTCTTTGATAAGCTGGAATTCTAATACTTTCAGACGATTCAAAAAGTGATTTTATATTTTCCGCTGTTTTGTTTTCAATTTGTGATTCGATTTCCATTCAATTTTGTTTTTAGTAATAGTATTAAAGGTGGCGAAGCCACTTTTAATGCTATGTTTTTTTTAAGAAAAAATTATATGATTATTTCTGCCCTTATTGTATTCAAATAAAGAGTTTTTGAATGCTTCAGTATCATTTTTTGACAAGTATTTGGCTTCAACCCAACCACCTGTTGCTTTTATACTAATATTTGCCCCAAAAAGATGTTCGTCAACTCTTATGTTTCTAATAAAACGAAAAGCAATGATGTTTTTATTAATTCCAATGAAATACCAATTTCTTTTTTCTACAGTAATGGTTTCATTTTCATAATCTACAGTTAATACCCAAGGATTTATTATGTGGGCTAATTGTCCATTGAAAAATAATGCAATTAAGGAAGATTTTGATTTTATTAAATTCATATTAAAATGTTTTTACCCAAGATATAATTCCTGCCACTAAAGCTATAACTAAACTTATTATAAGTGCATAAATTCCGTCAACAATATAATCTTTAAAATTCATATCATATTCTCGATAACCTTTGGAACGTCTACCATCTTTAACTCTTCCTTTTAAACTTCTATATCCTAATAATAAAATTAGTGTAATAATAAAGGAAGTTGAAAAAGCTTTAGTGAAACCATATTTGAAGCCACTTTTTATTTGAGTTTCATTTGGTTTTATTTCTTCAAGATAATTTTTGTTTACATAGCCATCTTTTTCAGAAATTGTTATTTTTATCCAATCTCCATTATCCGAAATTGATTTTATTGTATCTTTTTCATTTAATTGTCCAATAACTTTTGAGTTTTTGTTTGTTTCCTCTCTTACATTTAAAGTTTTAGCTTTTACAATATAAGTTTGTGAAATTACAAGTTGAGTTATGAAAAATGCAAAAATGAAACATTTTAGTTTAAATATTTTCATTATGATATTAGGTAAAGAATTAAACCAACGATTATAAATGAATAAAGAAACTCAAGGTAAACATTCCTCTCGTTTTTCTTAATTGATTTTTCAAGTTCAGATGCTCTCCAAATATTATTCTTTTTTCTTTCTATTTCATTTTCAATTTTAGAAATATTTGATTTTGCATAATCAATATCGTCAATATGTTGGTCTAATAAATCTACTATTTGTTGTATTTTTTCCATTGCTTATTTATCTTAATTGAAAACTTGTAACTAAATCGTTTTGAATATTTATTTATAATCTAAATGTGCCATCATTACCACGATTATTTATTTTATCATAAAAATATGTCTCCCATTTATTGTCAGCGTCAGAACTTTCATTTATTTTTTCTGGATTTCCGATAAAGTAGCCAAGAAAAACTTTATGTAAACCAACAAAAGGCTTTTCATTATTGACTAATTCATTCGTGTTTTCAGCACCATATAATTCAATTAATTTTTCTTTTATTAAATTAAATTGTTGCCTTTTTATTTCATTTGTTTTATTAATTGCATTGTCTAAGTTGCTTTCAGTTTCAGTTAATTTATTATTCTCATTTGTAATTTGCTCTCTTACTATCTCTTTCGAAATATTTTTAAGATTTTCTTTCGAGTTGTTATTTAAAATTAATTTATCATCCTTTATTTGCTTTTCAATTTTAAAAATTGAAGATATTCTATAGTATAAGAT
>NZ_DQDX01000096.1 GCF_003525665.1 Flavobacterium sp. | reverse complement strand
CTATAAACAATAAACTATAAACTCTTAAACTATAAACTTTTAAACTTAAAATTATGAACGACGCACATTTACACATGGTTGTAAACCACTTTCCAATTATTGGAACCATTTTTGGATTAGGAATTTTAATTGCCGGAATTGTTATGAAAAACAATACCATTAAAAATACGGCCTATATTTTATTTGTTTTTGCTGCAATATTCGCATTTGCAAGTATGGCAACAGGAGAAGGAGCAGAGGAAATGGTAGAAGACATGCCTTCTGTTGGAAAACAAATCATTCACGAGCATGAAGAAATGGCAGAAAAATTAGCTTTAGTACTCTATATTTTAGGAGTAGTTTCTCTTGCTGGATTATTTTTGAATATTAAAAAGAATGCCAAAGCTAATCTAGTTTCATTTTTAGCAGTAACTATAGCAGTTGTTGCTGTTTTCTTAGGAAAACAAACTGGAACTTCTGGTGGTGAAGTTCGTCATACAGAAATTAGAGCAAATGCTGGAACGAGTTCGGATACAATCCAAAATGGAGGTGAAGCTGCAGAAGACGAAGATTAATTATTAAAAATAGGTTTTGATACTTATTTGCAACACAGACTACAGAAAATATAAAAATTTATAAAATTTCTTTAATCTGTGTTGCATCTTTTATTTAGATTTGAATCAAAATTCATAAAATGAAATCGAAGATTCACGAACACAAAATAGAAAATAATAAACCTGTGAGTAATAAGATACTTTTTATCGACCGTGACGGAACAATTGTAAAAGAAGCAAAAGCACCAGATTATGTTTTAGATACATTTGAAGAATTAGAATTTTATCCTGAAGTATTTCGCTATTTAGGTAAAATTGCACGAAATTTAAATTATGAATTGGTTATGGTTACCAATCAAGACGGATTAGGAACTAAAGCGCTTCCAACTGAAACTTTCTGGAACATTCACAATAAAATCATGAAAGCATTCGAAAATGAAGGAATTGTTTTCAGTAAAGTTTTCATTGATGAATCTTATCCAGAAGATAAAAAACCTACTCGAAAGCCAGGAATTGCAATGGTTACGGAATATATTGATAATCCAAAATATGATTTAGCCAATTCGTTTATGATAGGCGATAGGCTAACCGATATCGAATTTGCCAAAAACCTTGGTTCAAAAGGAATTTTTATAAACAACGACGAAGATCTAGGTGCATCTGAAATCAATTCTAAAAGAGAAGAATTGGACCAAACAATTGCACTTCAAACTGCAAGTTGGAAGGAAATTTATCAATTTCTTAAAAAACAAAGTTCGATTTAAGAAGCTACTTCAAATAATAAAACCTGACTTTTCAAGCGCTCAATCAACATGTTCATCATTCTTTTATTAAGGTTTGATGAATTTTTTATGTATTCAACATATTCATCGGTAGTAAATAATCCGATAACCATTCCTTTTAATGAATTTCTAAGTTTTATATCACGCTGAATTGTATTCTCGATGTATGCCATCTTTTTTTCTGGTGATAAAGTAAAGAAAACGCCTTTTTGCTTTACAGCATAGTTGGTAAAAACTTCTATAAATAAATCATTCTGGAATTTCAAAATAGGGCGAAGTGTTTTATTTTGAAACGATTCTTCGGCAGATGATTGTTCGTTTACTGAACCAATTGTGCCACCGCGAAGTTCTATTATAGCATTATTTCTTGTTTCCATTTTTTATTTAAAGTTATAAAAAAACCTCTGTCGTAAAACAGAGGCTCATTTATAGTTATCAAGAATAAATTGTTAATTATTCTAGGATTTTAAAAGTAACTCTTCTTACTAGTTTTCTAGCATCGGTAGATTTTTTTTCTCCACTAGAATCGTCATTATCACTAGCAATAAACAATCTTGCAGCTCGTATTCCAGAGCGAACTAAAATATCTTTTACAGCTAAAGCGCGTTCTGAAGCTAACTTATCGTTATTTGCATTTGCTACAGTTTCATCGGCATGACCATAAATAACAATTGATTTTGATGGATTGTTTTTCATGTAAGTCTTGATAAACTCTATTCCTTCAATAGAAATTGATGTTGGTTTAGTCTTCCCAGAATCAAAATAAACCGAAACATAGCCATCATTTATAAAACGATTAACAGCATCTGTTTTAGCACCATCTTTTGATGATGAGTTAAAATAACGCTCCATTTCGTCTGGAACACCATTTTTATTTAAATCAACCATTTTTCCTCTAGAATCTACAGCTACACCTGCAGTTGAGTTGTTTTCTTGATCTAAATAATCGGCAACACCATCTTTATCAGTATCATTCATCAAAGTTTCAATAGAACCAACTCTTTTTTCTAAAGCTTCAATTTCTTCTAATGCTAATGTATTTTCCTTTACAACTGCCCAATCACCATGAACATCATTATTACCAATAGAATAGGTCAAACCAAATGAAGTAGTAATCATTTGAGCACTTAAATTACTGTTTGGTGCAGCGCTTGATCCATCCCAATTAAAATGTTGTCTGATATTATTTTGATAAGAAACATCAAACATCAAAGACATCTTTTTAGAAATTCTGTAGTGAGGCGTAACTCCTAAAATCAAACCGCCATTATACTCAGAATTATTATAATTTTGATTAGTAGTTAGAGTGTTTTCAGTTTTAGAGGTCATTGCATCAACTCTAATTCCACCATGAAGCAATAATCCTAATTTACCCAACGATTCTATATCAAATAAACGACTTGCA
The DNA here is from genome assembly GCF_003525665.1 of Flavobacterium sp. Lineage (GTDB taxonomy): Bacteria > Bacteroidota > Bacteroidia > Flavobacteriales > Flavobacteriaceae > Flavobacterium. Next base: position 5,525 of record NZ_DQDX01000096.1, on the reverse strand, counting down.
TTAACAACTCCTTGAACTGAAAACCCAATCATTTGCATTTTAAAAGGCAAACTTCCGTTATTTTTAGCGTTTTTAAGTTCATCGAAGTGAAATCCTGCTCTAAGACCAAACTTCGGACTTATCATATATCGCGTAGTGAGTGAAAAACTATTTGCTTCAGGTTTTCCAAAAAAGCCTGATGAACTAGAAAAATAGCCAGCAGAATAAGGTCTAATTCCTTTTGCTTGACCTAACGTAGCTTCGACAGTCCATTTATTGTATTCAATTTTTTTTACCTCTTTTTTCTCATCCGCAACTTTAACTGGTTCTTGGGCATTTACAGAGATCGCAGAAATCATTAGCAATGACAATAATGTAATTTTTTTCATACTTAGATTTACTTTTTTTAATATTTCTTTATTCAAATAGCTAATCTAGGTTTTATTTCGCGATAGATTTGGGATCTATAACAATATTTTATTATAATGTGTTCAATATAATATGATGCAAAATATTAAATTTTTTTAATAGAATACCAATAAACTCGTGCTTTTTTTACTGATATTTTTCGTTTTAATAACAAACCTTGAATTTATTGTAAAAGGTAAAATTACAAAATTATAAGATTAATAATACAAATATTAAAAAACATTTCAAAATCAGGAAGATTTTAAGATTAATAAAATGTTATATCTAAAGCATAACAGTTCACTTTCAAGCTCGAAATCGATATAGCATTTTCCATGATATTTCTTCAATTTTAAGTAATTAAAATAGCTAAATTTGTAGAAAATTCAATTGTAAAAAACATGAGATTTCACACTAGGAAATGGGTTAAACCCGAAGATTTAAATCCGAATAGTACTTTATTTGGCGGACGATTATTAGCTTGGATTGATGAAGAGATTGCGCTTTATTCGATAATTCAGCTGGAAAGTCCAAGAATTGTTACCAAACACATGTCGGAAATAAACTTTAGAAGTTCGGCTAAACAAGGCGATATTGTAGAAATTGGTATTGATGTTATCAAATTTGGAAATACATCACTAACATTAATGTGCGAAGTTAGAAACATGATGACCAAAGAAACCATCATTACAATTGATACGATAACAATGGTAAGCGTTGGACTTGATGGAAAACCACAAGCTCACGGTAAAACCAAAATTGAATACGTAGAAGATCGATTAAAAAGATAGTTATTCGAATATAACTACTTTATCTGTAGGCAATTCAAAAATTTCTAAATCAAAATAAGATATAGAAGCAATGATATGATCAAATATATCCGACATAATATATTCGTATTGTTCAAATCGTTGGTCTTTTGAAAAAGCATAAATTTCCAGTGGAATTCCGTGTGCCGTTGGTTGTAATTGACGACAAAGCAAAATCATTTCTTTGTTCAATCCAGGATAATTTTCTAAATATTGCGTAATATACTTTCTAAACAACCCAAAATTGGTCATATTTCTTCCGTTTATAGAAAGCGATTTGTCGACGTTGTACGTTTTATTGTATTTATTTATTTCATCCTGACGAACATCAATATAACTAGAAACCAATTGAATAGATTTCATTCTTTGCAAATCTTCCTCATTTAAAAAACGAATACTTTTTGCTTTTATCAAAATATGTCTTTTAATTCGTCTTCCTTTAGAATCAAGCATTCCGCGCCAATTTCTAAATGAATCAGAAATCAAACTATAAGTTGGAATTGTTGTTGTAGTATTATCAAAATTTCGAACTTTTACTGTAGCTAAGTTAATTTCGATTACATCTCCATCGGCTCCAAATTTGTCAAAAGTGATCCAATCTCCAATTCGAACCATATCATTCATAGAAACTTGAACACTTGCCACAAATCCTAAAATAGTATCTCTAAAAATCAAAATTACGATCGCCGAAATAGCTCCAAGTGTACCTAATAAGGAACTCGTTTTAATATCAAATATTTGAGAAATAATAACGCCAATACCATATATCCAAAGGACAATCATAATTACTTGGATGTAACTATCAATTGGTTTGTCACTAAATTTGGGTTGTTCTTTAAGATAATCTCTGATGGCTTTTAAAACACTTCGTACAATCCAAAGTGATAATAAAATGATATAAATTCCAACCATTTTACCAAAAACAGATTCCCAATAAACATAATTTTCAAGAATTACAGGAACCGATTTATAAATAAATAGAAACGGAATTAAATGCGCAGTGTACTTCGCAGTTCTATTGGAAACCAATAAATCATCAAAATTAGTTTTGGTTTTTCTAGCAATTAAAATCATCAGCGTTACTAGAATAAGCCTAAAAACTACATAAATTAAATAAGCTAATGCACCTAAAATTAGAATATTAAAAACAAGGCTGATGTAGGCCGCAAAAGTATCTCCAAAATCTAATTTTCGGAGTAATGGATACAACCAACCAAATATTTTTTCTAAAATATCATGCATTTTTTACATACTTTTTTTCAATATAAAAAGTGCCAAACGGAAGCAATGACGCTACTTGAACAATAAAAAAATCTTTAAGCGACCAATTTTGACTTTTCTTAATTAAGAAAGCTAAAATTACATAACCAATGAATAAAACTCCATGAGCCATTCCAATTGGATACAATAATTTTTTATATAAAATCATGTTATTAGGCTTAATTAGTAACATATTGGCGAATAAAACCAAATAAGAAATTCCTTCTAAAATCGCCGTAAACTTAAAAATCTTTGTCATTATTTATTTTTTTGCTTACAAAATTAAGCAATAGATAAATTAAAATCCTACAAACTAACTTACTTTTGTGATTAAATCTGATTTTTCGTTGAAATCAGTATTATTTTAGAACCATCATGAGTAAACGAGATTTAAAAAAATATTTATCAGAACTGAACAAAGCACAACTTGAAGAGCAACTTATTGAGTTGTATGATAAGTTCAAAGATGTGAAAGTGTATTACGATTTTGTTTTTAATCCAAATGAACACAACTTAGTCAAGGATGCCAAACTCAAAATCTCTAACGAATACTATCCAATTCGCGGAAAAAGACCCAAAATGCGTCGTTCTACAGGCCAAAAGTTCATCAAACATTTTATTACTCTTGGAGTTGATTCGTTTATAATTGCTGATGTTATGCTTTACAATATTGAAATTGCTCAAACATTATCTTCAGAGAAATTAATTTCTTCGGAAGCGTTCTACAAAAGTATGCTCAATTCCTTTGAACAAGCCATAAGTTTTATGATTGAGAAAGGGATTTTAGACGATTTTAAAAGTAGAGTAGTGGCCATCAAAGACGAAAGTATCAATCAAAATTGGATCAATAAATCTGAGTTTAATGCTATTGTAGAACGATTTGATTATTAATTATACTAATTCATTTTGAAGTTCGTTATGATAAAAACGAAACAATGAAAAAACAACTAGCTATTACTTTTAATTTACTGATAACAACTTTATTTTTTCTTTCCTGCCAGAATGAAAAATCAAATAAAAATCTAAATAAACTTGAACCTAATAGTTCTTTATATAGAAAAGAGGTAGCTAAGATTATCAATGNNATTCAACTTTAAATACAACCTATATTTTCGAAAAATATTCTTTTAAAAATAATACTGAATATCTGAAAGTCAAAGTTGAAACTCAACATTCTGAGGTATTTATTGATATTAAAGTTCTTGAATGGGATTCGATACTATCTAAAATAAAAGAGTTTAAAGGCAAAGGCTATGCTGGTTCAGAACTTAAGAATCTGAAATTAAAAGTCCTTGATGATGGTAAACAAGTTGAATATATTTACATTAGTGCTGATGAAATTATAGATTAATCTTTAAATAATATCTTTTTTTTATGGTGAAACTCTTTTTTAGACGTAGTTTTGCAAAATTGTAAAAATTGCTATGTCGAAAAAAGATTTACTTGCCGAAATTGAAGATAAGAAGGAACTTTATAGTTACCAGAAGGGCGATATTGATAAAATCTTTGAACGATTAGACAATGCGCCGCACAATTATCATTTGCTTTACCAACTGCCAACTGGTGGTGGAAAAACAGTAATTTTTTCTGAAATTACCAGAAGATATTTAGAACAATATAATAAAAAAGTAGTTGTTTTAACACACAGAATTGAGCTTTGTAAGCAAACTTCCAAAATGCTAAAAGCCTTTGATGTGAAAAATAAAATCATAAATAGTGCCATAAAAGAATTGCCAGATCAAGAAGAATATTCGTGTTTTGTGGCAATGGTGGAAACGCTAAAAAATCGATTAAACGACGAAAAATTAGAAATAGAAGACATTGGTTTAGTGATAATTGACGAAGCGCACTTCAACTCATTCAGGAAGTTATTCAAATCATTTGAAAATGCTTTTATTCTTGGAGTTACTGCAACGCCTTTAAGTTCGAATATCAAACTTCCAATGTATGAAAATTACAGTGAGTTGATTGTTGGAGATACCATTCAAAATCTTATTGAAAAAGGATTTTTAGCCAATGCTACAACGTACAGTTATGATGTTGGATTAACTTCGCTTAAAGTTGGAATTAACGGTGATTATACCGTAAAATCTTCCGATGATTTGTACAGCAATATGGTAATGCAGGAAAAATTATTGCATGCTTATACAGAGAAATCTTTGGGTAAAAAAACCTTAATTTTCAACAACGGAATCAATACTTCGCTGCATGTTTACGAGAGTTTTAGACATGCTGGATACAATATTAGACATCTAGATAACACAACAACTACCGAAGATAGAAAAGAAATTTTAACGTGGTTTAAGAAAACGCCGGATGCTATTTTAACTTCGGTTGGAATTTTAACCACAGGATTTGATGAACCAACAGTTGAAACGATTATATTAAATAGAGCTACAAAGTCGTTAACGCTGTATTTTCAGATGATTGGTCGTGGATCTAGAAAACTACCTAATAAAGATAATTTTACGGTTATTGACCTAGGAAACAATGCATTGCGATTCGGACTGTGGAATAATCCTGTCGATTGGCAGCACATTTTTAAATCACCTGAATATTATCTAGAAAGTCTGCGTGAAGATGCCGATATCGAAAGTAATTTCAAATACGTAATGCCAGATGAATTGCGAAAGAAATTCAGCAAAACAATTGATGTTACGATGGATATTCATGAAGAATTTAAATTCACAGTAAAAAATAATTTAAAAGCAAAATCAATTTTAGAAAAATCTTTAGAACAACATGCAACAATGTGCGTTGAAAATACCGAAGATTTAGTTGAAGCTCGAAAATTATCTAAAGAATTAAATGACGATATTGAATACAGAATTAAACAATATTGTATTTGTTTAGGAAACGTTACAAAAAACTACAGAAGCTGGCTTATAGAAGATTATTCTTTAAAACTTACAATTGCCATTGGTAGAATATACCGTATAAAGATAATGTCTGAAGACTAATAAATTCTGAAATTGTCCTACTTTTTATTGATATTCTTTTTGAACTATAATTTATATTATGTAAAATAGAATTTTTGTCAATTTCATCGTTACCTAAATATTCTCAGGA
>NZ_DQDX01000212.1:4759-8531 GCF_003525665.1 Flavobacterium sp. | reverse complement strand
GAATAAAAAAGAAACAATTTTAAATGATTTTGGCGATTTCAAAAACAATTTAAATTTGAATATCGAAATCATTTTTGATACAAAATCATTTAGTTATAAGGATATTATTAATTTCATGAATTGTAATAAAAGTAAAAATTTAACATTTAAGAATTATATTCCTAATTCAAATTATTTAATAGGAAGCAATAATTCAATCGATAGAGGAGAAACTACCGTTATAAAAAATTAGTATATTCTTCGCAAAATGAAGATAAAATTACTAATTTTGCAATCATTATAAAAAAACACAACTTTAGTTTAAAGATATGGCAAAGTTTGAATTGAAATTACCTAAAATGGGTGAAAGCGTTGCGGAAGCAACAATTACCAATTGGTTAAAAAACGTTGGTGATACTATAGCAATGGACGAAGCAGTTCTTGAAATTGCAACCGATAAAGTTGATAGCGAAGTACCAAGTGAGGTTTCAGGTGTTTTAGTGGAACAACTTTTTGGTAAAGACGATGTTGTTCAAGTTGGTCAAACTATTGCAATCATTGAAACCGAAGGCGGAAGTGTTGAAGCACCAAAAACTGCCGATGTTGCTGCTCCAATTGTTGCTGAAGTTGCTAAAACTGTTGAAGTAGCCAAAGAAAATGTTGCTCCAGCCGATTTTTCTGGTTCAGATAAATTCTTTTCACCTTTAGTAAAAAACATTGCTAAAGAAGAAGGTGTTTCTGTTGCCGAATTAGAAAGTATTTCTGGTTCAGGAAAAGAAGGACGAGTTACCAAAGAAGATATATTGAAATTTGTTGGAAGCAGGAAGTTGGAATCAGGAAGTAAAGCAGCTCAAACTGTTGCTCCAGTTGCTCAACCCGAAACTCGAAACTCGCAACCCGAAACTAAAGCTGTTCCAGTTTCTGTAAATGGCGGAGACGAAATTATTGAAATGGACAGAATGCGTAAGTTAATTTCTGGTTATATGGTGGCTTCGGTACAAACTTCAGCTCACGTACAATCGTTCATTGAAGTTGACGTTACTAACATCGTAAAATGGAGAAATAAAGTGAAAGATGCTTTTGAAAAACGCGAAGGCGAGAAACTAACATTCACTCCAATTATGATGGAAGCTGTTGCAAAAGCATTAAAAGATTTCCCAGGAATGAATATTTCTGTTGATGGCGATTACATCATCAAAAAGAAAAACATCAATTTAGGAATGGCTGCAGCGTTGCCAAACGGAAATTTAATTGTACCAGTAATTAAAAATGCAGACCAATTAAACCTTGTCGGAATGGCAAAAGCCGTAAACGATTTAGGAAACCGTGCTAAAGCAGGAAAACTAAAACCAGACGATACTCAAGGCGGAACTTATACAGTTACAAACGTAGGAACTTTCGGTTCAGTGTTTGGAACTCCAATCATCAACCAACCGCAAGTCGGAATTCTAGCTCTTGGTGCCATTAGAAAAGTACCAGCAGTTATCGAAACGCCAGAAGGTGATTTCATCGGAATTCGTCAGAAAATGTTCTTGTCGCATTCTTACGATCACAGAGTCGTAGATGGCGCACTTGGTGGAAGTTTCGTAAAACGAGTAGCCGATTATCTAGAAGCATTTGATGTAAATAGAGAATATTAAAAAAATATACGTAACCCTTTCAATGATAATAAATTGAAAGGGTTTCTTAATTTTTGATTAAAAACTTTTTAAAAAATCGATAAACGGTAACTACAAAATTTTATATTTGTCGCAATAATAATTTAAAATGGAATTAAAACTCACTAGACCAATTTGCTTTTTTGACCTTGAAACCACAGGAATAGAAGTCGCCAAAGATAGAATTGTAGAAATCTCAATCTTTAAAGTATATCCAAACGGAAACAAGGAAAGCAAAACGTGGTTAGTAAATCCAACAATTCCAATTCCTGCTGCTACAACTGCTGTTCACGGAATTACCGATGAAAAAGTGGCTAACGAACCAACGTTCAAAGAATTAGCATCTCAAATTCATAATATGATTAAGGATTCAGATTTGGCCGGATTTAATTCTGACCGATTTGATATTCCGCTTCTTGCCGAAGAATTACTTCGTGCTGAGGTTGATTTTGATATGAAAAACCGAGTTTCGGTTGATGTTCAAACCATTTTTCACAAAAAAGAAGAACGTACTTTAAGTGCAGCCTATAAATTTTACTGTAACGAATCTCTAGAAAACGCGCATTCAGCAGAAGCCGATACAATGGCAACCTACGAGATTTTAAAAGCACAATTAGACAGATACGACGATTTAGACAACGACATGAAATGGTTGTCCGAATTTACAACACGTAAAAAATCGGTCGATTTTGCAGGATTCATCGCTTTAAATAAAGAAGGAAAAGAAATTTTTACTTTCGGAAAAAATAAAGGACAATTAGTAGAAGAAGTACTTGAAAAAGAACCAGGTTATTACGGTTGGATTCAAGGCGCCGATTTTCCTTTGTACACCAAAAAGGTTTTAACCGCAATCAAATTAAGAAAATTAAATACAAAATAAGTTTTCTGTCGCAGTTTGCAGACTGAAAACTGAGACTGAAAACTGAGACTGAAAACTGAGACTGAAAACTGAGACTGAAAACTGAGACTGAAAACTATGAAAATCATCTGCATAGGACGAAATTACGCAAAACACATTGAGGAACTTCAAAACGAACGTCCAGATGAACCTGTAGTTTTTCTAAAACCAGATTCTGCAATTTTATTAAAACAACATCCGTTTGTAATTCCAGAATTTTCTGAGGATATTCATCACGAAGTAGAACTTTTAGTCAAAATCAATAAAGTCGGAAAGTATATCGAGCCTAAATTCGCTCACAATTATTACGACGAAATTGGACTAGGAATCGATTTTACAGCTCGAGATTTGCAAAGTAAGCTCAAAGAAAAAGGTTTGCCTTGGGAAAAAGCCAAAGCTTTTGACGGTTCAGCGGTAATAGGTGACTTTTTATCGAAAAATTCTTTTAATTCCTTAGAAAGTATTAATTTTGAATTAGTTAGCAACGGAAAAGTTGTGCAAAAAGGAAATTCAAGTCACATGTTGTGGAAAATTGACGAATTAATTTCGCACGTTTCACAATTTTTTACATTAAAAATAGGAGACATCATTTTTACAGGAACGCCAGAAGGTGTTGCAGCAGTAAAACCAAATGACATTCTCGAAGGATTTATAGAAAATAAAAGATTATTTAAAATACAAGTAAAATAATGGCCCTAAACTACAACTTATCAAAGGTTTACGCACTTTCAGACAACGATCCTGAATTTGTTATGCAAATCATCACACTTTTCGTGACAGAAGTGCCACTTGACCTAAAGCAAATTCATCTTGGCATCAAAAATAAAGACCATAAACTCGCTTATGCGTATGCCCACAAAATCAAGCCTACGCTAGATTTACTCGGAATGACAATGGCGCACGAAGAAATTCTTCAAGTAGAAGCATGGACAAGAGCCGAAGGCAAAAAGAAAGAAATCGATGCCACTTTCGAAAGCATTGAAAACCAAATAGAAAAAGCTATCAAAGAAATCAAGAAAGATTTCGAAATATAAAAATTAGAAGCGAAAGGCTCGGGAATTGTCAGTAATGGTAATTCCCGCTTTTCGTTACAATCTTGCCTAAAAAGGCAAGGATTTTCTCTTCAATCGGGGCTATTTTTGGTTTCCATTTTATCATTTGTTATATCTTTGCAATAACACTTATTAGAAATTATAGCAAAAAATCTAAAATCTAATATCTAAAATCTAAAATCTAA
>NZ_DQDX01000212.1:0-4701 GCF_003525665.1 Flavobacterium sp. | reverse complement strand
ATCTAATATCTAAAATTAATTGAAAGCAACCATAGTAACCATTGGAGACGAAATTCTAATAGGTCAAATCATCGATACCAACTCAGGTTTTATCGCCAAAGCATTAGATAAAATCGGAGTCCAAACACACGAATTATTATCCATTAGTGACGACAAGCAACACATTTTAGACACGTTTGTATCGTTACAAAACAAAGTCGATTTCGTAATAATAACTGGCGGATTAGGACCAACAAAAGACGACATCACCAAACACACATTTTGTGAATATTTCAACGATACATTAGTTATAAACAAAGAAGTTGAAACACATGTTATCGAATTAATAGAATCGGTGATGAAGCGTCCAGCATCGCAAATGAACAAAGATCAAGCACTTGTTCCATCAAGATGTGAAATCCTTTTCAATCAAGTTGGAACTGCGCCAGGAATGTGGATGAAAAAAGAAAATACAGTATTTATTTCGCTTCCCGGAGTTCCTTATGAAATGAAATATATTGTAGAAAATCAAATCGTTCCCAAGATTGTAAAAGAGTACAAAAGACCATATATTTTACACAAAACCATAATGACTTACGGTCAGGGTGAAAGTCTTGTAGCAGAGCGAATTGAAGATTGGGAAAACAACCTTCCAGAATTCATAAAACTTGCTTATTTGCCTGCGCCAGGAAGAGTAAGATTACGATTAACTGCTCGTGGAACTGAAAAAGAAATTCTCGAAAAAACAATCAACGAAAACGTAACTTCTTTAGCCAAAATTATCGGAGATATCATCGTCGGATTTGATGAAGACGAAACAATTGAAGTCGTTTTAGGGCGATTATTAGCACAACAAGGAAAAACAATTTCTACTGCAGAAAGTTGCACTGGAGGCAAAATTGCACAAGTTTTTACATCAGTTTCTGGTTCTTCCAATTATTTTAGAGGAAGCGTAGTTTCTTATGCTACAGATACTAAGGTTTCGGTTCTAGGAGTTTCTCAACAAACAATCGATGCATTTTCTGTGGTGAGTAGTCAAGTTGCGAAAGAAATGGCAATTGGTGTCCAAAAATTGATGAAATCAGACTACGCAGTTGCAACAACTGGAAACGCCGGACCATCAAAAGGAGACGCAGATGCCACAATTGGAACTGTTTTTATAGCATTAGCAACACCAAATGAAGTATTTGTAGAAGAATTTAACTTTGGCCAACCACGTGAAAAAGTGATAGATAGAGCTGTAAATAAAGCATTTGAAATCTTACAGAAAGAAATTTTAAAAAATCTCTAATATTTTTTTGTGTATAAGGTTTCTTTTTTGTTTCTTTGCACCCTCGATTTGAATAACGATAAAAGATAAGCATAATGTCAAGAGTTTGTGACCTTACAGGTAAAAGAGCGATGGTAGGAAATAATGTTTCTCACGCAATGAACAAAACTAAGAGAAAATTTTCTGTAAACTTAGTTAAAAAACGTTTCTATCTTGCTGAAGAAGACAGATGGGTTACTTTAAGAGTAGCTGCTTCTACAATTAAAACAATCAATAAAAATGGATTAGCTGCTGTGTTGAAAACTGCAAAAGCTAACGGATTTATTAAATAATTCCTATCCTATAAAAATAAAGCAAGATGGCAAAGAAAGGTAATAGAATACAAGTGATTTTAGAATGTACAGAGCACAAAGGAACTGGTCTTCCAGGAACTTCTCGTTACATTACAAATAAAAACAAGAAAAACACTCCAGATAGATTAGAGATTAAGAAATTTAATCCAATCTTGAAGAGAATGACTGTTCACAAAGAAATTAAATAATTAGAGATTTTTACATTTGTAAATAATTTCAAATACACATTTTAATCATGGCAAAGAAAACCGTTGCAACGTTACAAACAGCTTCTAAGAGATTGACAAAAGCTATCAAAATGATAAAATCTCCTAAAACAGGTGCATATACTTTCGTAGAAAGCATTATGACTCCAGAAGAAGTGGATACTTTCTTAAAAAAGAAATAATTCCGTATTTAAATATATATCAAGGCTACTTTCAATTGGAAGTAGCTTTTTTATTTTTATATTTGTCTCTAATTTTATTTTTTATGATGTAGGACTTTCTATTATCATAAATCTTTAAACCTAAAGTAGAAAATGAATTTTTTTAAAAAAATATTTTCATCCGAAAAGAAAGAAACACTAGATAAAGGTCTTGAACAAACCAAGACTTCCTTTTTTTCTAAACTTACTAAGGCTGTAGCTGGAAAATCTAAAGTCGATGATGAAGTTTTAGATAATCTTGAGGAAGTTTTAGTGTCGTCTGATGTTGGTGTAAACACTACATTAAAAATCATCAAAAGAATTGAAGAACGTGTTGCTAATGATAAATATCTAGGAACAGACGAACTTAATCAAATTCTAAGAGAAGAAATCGCATCCTTATTATCGGAAACAAAATCGGGTGAAGAAACCGAATTTAAAATTCCAGCCAACAAAAAACCTTATGTAATTATGGTTGTTGGTGTTAATGGTGTTGGAAAAACTACTACAATCGGAAAACTAGCTTATCAGTTTAAAAAAGCTGGTTACAGCGTTGTGCTTGGTGCAGCGGATACTTTTCGTGCCGCTGCGATAGATCAATTGCAAATTTGGGCGGATAGAGTTGGAGTTCCAATTGTAAAACAACAAATGGGAAGTGATCCTGCATCAGTTGCCTTTGATACTTTACAAAGCGCAGTTGCACAAAACGCCGATGTAGTAATTATTGATACAGCTGGACGTTTACATAACAAAGTTGGATTGATGAACGAACTTTCTAAAGTGAAAAAAGTAATGCAGAAAGTAGTTGAAGACACGCCAAACGATGTACTTTTAGTACTTGATGGTTCAACAGGGCAAAATGCATTCGAACAAGCAACACAATTTACAGCTGCTACAGAAGTGACTTGCCTAGCAGTTACAAAACTTGACGGAACAGCAAAAGGTGGTGTTGTTATAGGAATTTCAGATCAATTTCAAATTCCAGTAAAATATATTGGAGTAGGAGAAAAAATTGAAGATTTACAAGTATTTAATAAATATGAGTTTGTAGATAGTTTCTTTAAAAAATAGCTTATGAATAAATTTCTATCCTTTTTTAAAACTGCTTCACCACTTATTTTAATTCTGGTAAGTGTCGGAATTGGAATTGTGGCTAAAATTATAGAAATTAAATTTAAAAATATAGCAATGGGTTTGCAACTCATTACTTTTATATTGTTTCTCTACGCATTGAAAAGGGTAGGAGATAAAATCTTTAAAAAATAAATAAATGCGCTATTGGTATAGCGCATTTATTTTTTGCCAAAGTTCGTTATCAAATCCAGATAATCCAAAAGTCGGATTAGTAGGATTAGCAACTTCGCCCATTCGAATTACTACCATTTTCTTGCTAGGAATTACGTATATTTTTTGATCATTTTTACCTAATGCAGCAAACATATCGCTTGGCGCATTCGGAATCAATGTTCCGTTAAATTCAAATTGTGTTGTTGGTAAGTGATAAGTCGATTTTCCATTCAACCACCATAAATAACCATAGGCTTCATTGATATTTTGAGAAGTCGTACTTGCCTGATTGAAAAAACTTTCACTTACAATTGTTGTTCCATTCCATTTTCCTCTGTTTAATGACATCAATCCAAAACGAGCCATATTTCTTGTGGTGCTCCAATAAACACTCAATCCATCACCAGAGTTTATCCAAGCTCCGCCGGTCATTCCTAATTTATCTCTTAATTTGGTATTGAAATAATTTGTCCAAGTTTGTCCGCTAGCTTGAGCAATTACATCTTGTAGTTTTACATAAACATTATGGTAAGCCCAACGATTTCCAGCATCGGCAATATATTGTAAATTGGCTGGCGAAACATCATCACCCAAACTATCATCCAAACCTGAATTCATTGACAATAAATTTTTACAGGTAATCAAATTTTCTTTTGCTAATGGTGCGCTTGTCCAACCAGTTCCTAAATAATTTGATACTTTATTATTTATATTAATCAAATTTTCGTCTTGTGCAATTCCGGTTACTGTTGAAGTTAACGTTTTTCCAGCACTTGCCCAATACCATGGAGTTGTAGCTGAATGACCATTAAAATAGTGCTCCAAAACGATTCTACCATTTACTAAAATGATAAACGATTTAGTGTTTTTTGATTCTACGAAATCTAATAAAGGTTGCACTTGTGATTGATTCCATCCTAAGCTACTAATGGATTTGGTTTCCCAAGTGTTACTTCCATCATTGGGCGGAAAATACATAGTCTCAAATGTTGAAAAACTAACTTGATTTCCGTAAGCAGTTCCAACAGAATTGGTTGCATAAGCTCGAACATAATATGTTGTATTCGGAAGTAAACCAGTTAAATTAGAAACAAAAGTCCCAGTTCCAGTTCCATTGGTAGTTTTAGTATCTGCTGTAGTTGGGTTTGTATTTGTGCTCCAACAAATTCCTCTACTTGTAACATTCGATGCTCCATCCGATGAAATTATTCCGCCACTAATTGCGGTTGTGGTTTCAATTGAAGTAATTGCAGCAGTTGTTAGTGTTGGTAAAGTTGCATTGGAATCATCCGAATCATCATTAGAACTGCATCCAAACATGAAAATTGATAAGATTAAAAATGTAAAATAATTTTTCATAGTAGGTTGGTTTTACATTTTAGACTTAAAAAAGTTTAAAAGGTTTA
>NZ_DQDX01000040.1 GCF_003525665.1 Flavobacterium sp. | reverse complement strand
GAATAGAGAATAGAGAATAGAGTGGATGTATAATGTGATTTCTCTCTCGTCAAAAAAGACGATACGAAATGACAATACTGACTTTTTAGATTAGTATTTCACAATAAAAGTTCGTGTAATTTTTTATTTAAATTAATTCGCGCAAATTGGTGTAATTCGTGTAAAAAAAGAAATAAAAAAAACTACCTAAGTAGTTTTTTAAATTGATATGATTAACAGTTATTCAGCTCGTGTACCATTTCGTTGGTTATAGACAGAAAGTTGGAAAATCTCTATATTCTAAATACTGTTGCGCCAACTTGGCAAATCATACTTGAAGTTTTAAATTTCAATAACCAAAGTTAGGGTAAGAATTGAAGACTTGTTTTACATTATAAAATGTTATTGTTGTAAATAAAAAGTGGACTATAAAAAAAAGCTCACCGGTTAAAGTGAGCTTTTGTTTTATTTATTCAAATTTCTAATTTGTTTCAACTTGTCTTTCCAAGAAACTAAATCCTCTTTATGTCTTTCAATTGTTTTTCTAACTTCGGTTACAATTGAATTTTCTTTCTTAGCATTTTTAGTATTTTGAAAGAACTGAATGTTGTTTTCTAATTGGAAAATTTCGTTTTGAACTTCATCAATTTTTCTCATGATAAAGATTTTCTCGTTGTCTAATTTTCTGCTGTCTTCAGATCCAGAAATATTGTCTAAACGATTTGCAAAACGCAATTGCTCGCTTTCTTTTTTGCTTGAGCTTAATTTTTCAAACAAAGCATCTAGGATTTTATTGAATTTTCCTTCTACATGTCTTCTGTTGAAAGGAACTCTTCCAATAGCTTTCCATGCTTCAATGTGCGCTTTTATGGCATCCAAGTCGGTTTTGTGATCACCAACTAGTTCAAACGAACGCAACGCTTCTAGGTATTCTTTTTTCTTTTCAAAAGCAGCAACTTCTTCTTCGTTTTCCTCTTTTTTGCTGTCTTTTAAACGCTCAAAATAATGGTTACAAGCCGCTTTAAATTCGTCCCAAAGTTTATCAGAAAACTTTCTTGGCACGTGTCCAACTTGTTTCCAATCTTCTTGAATTTGCTTCATTAAAGGCGTTGTAGCAGCAAAATCTTCGCTTTCTTTCAATTCGTTTGCTCTATCAACAAGCGCTTGTTTCTTGCTTAAATTATCGTTTTGATCTTTCTTAATGTCTTTGTAGAATGAATTTTTCAAAACATTAAAATCACGAACCGCATTTTTAAATTTTGCCCAAGTTGCTTCGTTCACTTCTCCAGGAACTTTTCCAGTTGCAAAGAATTGATTTCTCAAAGCTTCCACTTTTACAATTTGGTTCAACCAAGCTTGGTGCGAATCTACTTTCTCTTGAGCTAAAACTTCAAGTTGAGCAATGATTTCGTTTTTCTTTTCAAGATTTTCGGTTTCTTTTGCTTTAAAACTTTCATAAAAAGTCTCGCTTTTGTCGTGCATCTGTTTGGTCAATTCACTGAATTGTTTCCATAATTCTTCACGATTTTCTCTAGAAACCGGACCAATATCTTCTTTCCAAATACGGTGTAAATCTTGCAATTCACGGAACGATTTGTTAATGTCAGTTTCGTTGATTAATTCACCAACACGAGCTATAATTTTATTTTTTAATTCTAAATTGTGTTTGAATTCTTGATCACGTGCATCTCTATCCAAGTGCAAGAAATCATAAAAATTCTCAATATGAAAATGATAATTATTCCAAACGTGGTTGTATTTATCTTTCGGAATCGGACCAGCATTATTCCAACGATCTCTAATGTCGTTTAGCTGTTTTAAAGAATTTGCAATATTTCCTGTAGAATTGTTTACCAAGTTTTTTAACTCTTCAACAATCGCCATTCTGTTTTCTAAATTCGCTTTTAAGTTATTTTGAAGCGATTTGAAATGTACATTTTTCTTATCTCTGTATTGATTGTATAACGAATCAAATTTTGTTTTTAACGGAAAACTATAATGAAAATCCTCTGTAGTATCAGGATTTTCAGCATGAAATTCGTCTTTCTTTTCGTCCATAAAATGGTGAAATTTAGACAAAAATGCTTTTTTAACTTCTTCAACATGTTCACGAACAGACATTACTTGATCAGTGGCAACAAGTGTTTCCAACTCTTCAACCAATTTTTCCATCGGCAAAGCTTCATAATCTTGCAACGGAATGTCGTGTCTACCTTTTACCGTTTCGTCTTCACTTTCTTCGGCATTAGCATTTGCAATAGCGTTCATTGCAAAATCATTTTCATCTTCCAAAACTAAGGTATCATCAGCAACTTGCTCGTCTGTTAATTCAATAACATTATCAGCAAAATCATCCGACGTGTTTTCAATCGTTGGAACTTCTTTAGGCGTTTCAGTAATTTGTTCACCTACAAGATCTTCCACTTCTAGAACCGTTTCTTGTTCAGCTTCAGCCACTAACGGAGCTTCAACTTCGGTATCAGGAACCAATTCAGCTATAGCTTCAACTTCTTGATTTTCAGTCTGAACCGCTTCTTGAGATTCATTATTTACGTTTCCATCTGTCTCGTTTTCGTTAACTGACAGGTTATCATTCTTTTCTTCTAACATTTTAAAATGTGTAAGGTTATACAAATATTTTCCATTTCGGAGTGCGAAAGATAGTAAAGAAGCATCAAAATTCAAAGAAAATCAGTCCTTTCTGTGATTTTTATTTCAAAAAATAAAATTTAAAAAAGAATTTTTTTCAATTCAAGTTGAAAAA
>NZ_DQDX01000062.1:3648-6696 GCF_003525665.1 Flavobacterium sp. | reverse complement strand
ATGCGTTTTACGTTTTCTTTGTTATCAAATTCATTATCTTGAAATGATTTTTTTCCACCTGCTATCGCAATTTCTTTGCGTAATTCACGGTTTTCAACATAAGTCACAAAAGGCAAATAACTTGGAAAGTCTAATGTAAAAACCCAACCTTCCAATTCTTTTGATTTTGCCAAACTTGCTGCCATTTCTTTGGCGCCATCAGGCAAACCTTTTAAATCCGCTTCGTTGGTAATATGTAATTGATAATTATTGGTTTCAGCCAAAACATTTTCGCCATACGTCAATTTGATTTTGGCTAATTCGGTGTCAATTTCACGTAATTTTAATTTGTCTTCTTCGTTCAATAAAGCGCCATTTCTAGAAAATCCTTTGAATTTTTTATCTAATAAAGTCGCTTGTTCAGTAGTTAAATTCAAAGAATCTTTTTGATCATAAACAGCTTTAACTCTTTTGAACAAATCTTCGTTTAAGGCAATATCATTACTAAATTCAGTCAACAACGGAGAAACTTCTTGAGCGATTTTTTGCATTTCGTCACAAGTTTCTGCCGAATTCAAATTGAAGAAAATCGATGACAATCTATCCAATTGTTCGCCAGAAAAATCTAAAGCAACAATAGTATTTTCAAATGTTGGAGCTTCAGAATTTGTAATTATGGCATCAATTTCAGCTTTCGCTTTTGCGATATTTTCGATAAAAGCAGGTTTGTAATCTTCTAGTTTTATTTGCGAAAAAGGTGCGGTGTTATGTTTGGTGTTGAATGTTGAGGTAAGTGTTTTCATCTTTATATTACGATTAACCCTGTCAGAGTTCAAAACTCTGACAGGGTTTTATAATTAGTATAGTTTTATTTTTTCAATTCAGATGCTGCTTTATTCACAGCTTCTTTCAGGCTTTCTTTATAGAAAATTATTTTGTCAAGCACACATTTATCATGACTTCCGATGATTTGCGCGGCAAGAATTCCGGCATTTTTGGCTCCGTTTAGTGCAACAGTTGCCACAGGAACGCCACCAGGCATTTGCAAGATTGATAAAACCGAATCCCAACCATCAATAGAATTACTAGATTTTACAGGAACGCCAATTACAGGAAGAGGTGACATTGAAGCAACCATTCCAGGTAAATGAGCCGCGCCACCAGCGCCAGCAATAATCACTGAAATACCGCGATTATGTGCGTATTTACTAAAATCAAATAATTTTTCAGGTGTTCTGTGTGCTGAAACGATATCAACCTCAGTTTCGATGTCAAATCCTTTTAATATGTCAATGGCTTCTTGCATTACTGGCATATCCGAAATGCTTCCCATTATTATGGCTACTTTGCTCATGTTTGTTGTTTGTTGTTTATTGTTTATTGTTTATAGTTTATAGTTTATAGTTTATAGTTGTTTCTATTGACTACAACTGAAAACTGCGACTGATTACTGGAAACTAATCACTCTAATACTATTCTTAACTTCCTCAGCAATTTTTCTTGCTTCAACCATATTCTCATTTACAATTGTAACGTGCCCCATTTTTCTAAATGGTCTTGTTTCTCTTTTGCCATAAATGTGAGGTGTTACGCCATCAATCGCCATGATTTTTTCAATGTTTTCGTAAACTACTTGTCCCGAAAAACCTTCTTCACCGACCAAATTTACCATAATTCCGGCAACTTTGCTAGCTGTATTTCCTAAAGGTAAATCTAAAATAGCTCTCAAATGATTTTCAAATTGCGAAGTGTAACTCGCTTCTATGGAATAATGTCCCGAATTGTGTGGTCTTGGAGCAACTTCGTTTACTAAAATTTCATCGTCTTCGGTTTGAAACATTTCTACAGCTAATAGTCCAACGTGATGGAACGCTTTTGACACTTTTAAGGCAATTTCTGTTGCTTTTTGAGCCACTTTCTCGTCAATTCGAGCAGGACAAATTACATATTCTACTTGATTGGCTTCAGGATGGAATTCCATTTCAACAACAGGATAGGTTTTGACTTCACCAGAAACTGATCGAGCCACAATTACAGCCAACTCATTTTTGAAAGGAACCATTTGTTCAGCAATACATTCCACTTCAGGTAAATTGACTAAATCTATTGTAGAACGAACTATTTTTACACCATTTCCGTCGTAACCAAATTGAGCACATTTCCATACAAAAGGAAATTCTAATTCGTCTTTTTCTAGCGATTTTCTCAAGTCATTTAAATCCACAAATCGTTGATGTGGTGAAGTTGGAATATTGTTTTCAACATAAAAGTCTTTTTGACGTCCTTTATTCTGAATCAATCGCAACGTTTTTGGTGATGGAAATATTGGTAATCCTTCCGATTCCAAAACGTCTAAAGCATCAAGGTTTACGTTTTCGATTTCGATGGTTAAAAGATTAACCATTTTTCCAAATTGGTAAACGGTGTCATAATCCATCAAACTTCCTTTATAAAAAGCATTGCAACTGTATCTTGCCGGAGCTTCTTCGCTTGGTTCTAAAACCAATGTTTGAATGTCGAATTTTCTAGTTTCGGTCAAAAGCATTTTGCCTAATTGTCCGCCACCGAGAATTCCTAATTTAAAATCGGATGAGAAATAATTCATTGTGTTGTAGTTGTGTTATTTTTTTTGATTTTTCTATTTTTTAAATCTTATTCTAGTGTGCTTAAAAAATCATCGGGTGTTAGTACATTTATTTCGGCATATTTATAATCTTTCAAATCTCTTGTAACAATGCAATTCATATCATTAATTGATTGAGCAGAAACAATTTGTATTGCATCTTCAAAATCTTTATGATTGGATTTTAAACTTTTTTTCAAAATGTTAATGTCTACTGGAATAATTGATATATGTGTTAATATATGTTCAATAGCCATTCTAGTTTTTTCTTCAGAAATTGATTTTTTTAAAATGTAATGAATTGTAGAAATTGTATTTGAAGATGTATATAGAGCTATTTTTTTTTGTATTCCAAAATTGTAAATTTTCAAAGAGTTTTCAATGAATGGAATTCTATTTGCAAAAACATCTACTAAAATATTGGTGTCGATGAATATGTTTTTCAT
>NZ_DQDX01000062.1:0-3582 GCF_003525665.1 Flavobacterium sp. | reverse complement strand
ATATGTTTTTCATATACCATATTTTTCTTTATAATATTCTTCTTTTGCTTTTTTAATATCAAAATCATCAGGTAATTTTATAATTCCAATCAATTTTTTTAATTGTGGATCTATGTCTGCATATTCCTCTTTATTGTCGTTTTTATTTGGTTTTTCAACCAAACTTCTAAAATAATTTTCAACCATTTCAGATAAACTTCTGCCTGTTCCTTTAGCATAGATTTTAGCTTTTTCTATGACTTCTTTTTCAAGAGATAAAGTGAGTTTAGTATTCATATACGTAAAGTTTTTACAAATGTACGTAAATAATTATTTTGACCTTGTTAATTTTTTCAAAATATCTTTCACTGCCGATTTATAAGCAGGAGTTTGATGACTGCAATCTCTTTGAAGTAAAAATTTTAATTCCTCATTTACCCAGAGGTGTTTTTTGCCAAGATTGTATAAAGTTCGCATTGTATAAGCAGCATTTGCGGCTTTGTTGGATTCAATCAACCAATCCAAACAGGTTTCAATTATCTTCTCTTCTTGATTTTCTGTTAAAGAATATTTTTTAGAATTGGATAGGAACAAACAAATTTTAGAAATCGAACGTATGGCAGAATCATTTTTATAATAAGGTAAAGTCTCGCAAAAATTTTCTAAAAAAGGTAAAAATAAATCCATTTTTTCTTCACATATCAATTCCAAAATCCAACAGGCTTTATGATGATTTTTGTCCTCAATATTGAAGCCAATTTCTAATAAATATTTTAAATAATGGGGATTGGCAAAGATGAAATCTTTATTATCATCTCTACTTTTTCGATGTGCTGTACTTTTAGCGATTTGATTGTGATATTCTGAATTCATTTGGTAAATATATCAAATTTGCAAAAAAGTGGAAATACTTGCAACGTAATAGTTTTTACTTCTTTAAATTTGCAACACAACCTAAACCTAAAAAAAATGATACACCTTCACGATAAAACTTTCGAGCCATTTATTTCTTCAGAAGAAATTGATTTTGCAATTAAAAATATGGCGAAGCAAATGGACGACGATTTCTTTGACGAAGTTCCAGTTTTTATTGGCGTTTTGAACGGTTCATTTATGGTAATGGGCGATTTAATGAAACAATATCGTGGTATGTGCGAAGTGAGTTTCGTGAAAATGGCTTCGTATGAAGGAACACAATCTACAAACGAAGTAAAACAACTAATCGGACTTAACGAAAATCTCGAAGGAAAAACAGTGGTAATTGTTGAAGATATTATTGACACAGGAAACACTATCGAAGAACTGAGAGCGATTTTTAAAGAGAAAAAAGTAAAGCACTTAAAAATTGCAACATTATTTTTTAAACCAGAAGCATACAAAAAAGATATAAAAATTGATTACATAGGAATCAGAATTCCAAACAAATTCATCGTTGGATACGGTTTAGACTACGACGGATTGGGAAGAAATTTACCAGATGTATATCAATTGGCACAATAATAGAGCGTTGTCAGTTGTCGGTTTTCAATTAACCGATGACAAACAACCGAGAACCGACAACAAATAATAACCGACAACTTTTAATAAAATGATTAACATCGTTCTTTTCGGAAAACCTGGCGCAGGTAAAGGCACACAAGCTGAATTTTTAAAAGAAAAATACAATTTAACCCATCTTTCTACAGGAGATATTTTTAGATTTAACATCAAGAATGATACTGATTTAGGAAAATTAGCCAAAACATTTATGGATAAAGGCGATTTGGTTCCTGATGAAGTTACCATTCAAATGTTGCAAAGTGAAGTTGATAGAAACCCAGATTCGGCCGGATTTTTATTTGATGGTTTCCCAAGAACTTTAGCACAAGCAGAAGCTTTAGATAACTTTTTAGAATCTAAAGAACAAAGTATTACAGCAACGGTTGCGCTTGAAGCAGATGATAATATCCTTGTAGCACGTTTGTTAGAAAGAGGAAAAACTTCAGGTAGACCAGACGATCAAGACGAAGAAAAAATTAGAAATCGCTACGACGAATACAACCAGAAAACCGCGCCACTAATGGATTATTACAAATCTCAAGGTAAATTCCACGCGGTAAATGGTATCGGAACAATTCTTGAAGTTAACGAACGATTAAATCAAATTTTCGATAAATTATAATCTAAAGAATTGACCTCGAGATAAATTTCGAGCATTCAATTTTTTTTCAGATATTTGCAAACAGAAAAGGAGCTATTTCCGATATTATGGATTTAAGCTCTTTTTTTGTAATTTTAAACTATGGAAATTTTAATAA
The DNA here is from genome assembly GCF_003525665.1 of Flavobacterium sp. GTDB lineage: Bacteria > Bacteroidota > Bacteroidia > Flavobacteriales > Flavobacteriaceae > Flavobacterium. The sequence continues at coordinate 1,306 of NZ_DQDX01000062.1, read as the reverse complement.
TTCTTTTTCTGATAATCCTAAACGGAGTTTTCTCAATGTCGGAAATTGCATTGATATCAGCTCGTAAAAGCCGATTGGAAACTGCCGCCAAAAAAGGGAATGCCAATGCCAAAGCCGCTTTAGACTTGGCAAATTCACCAAACGAATTTTTATCGACAGTTCAAATTGGAATCACATTAATCGGAATTCTTACAGGTATTTACTCAGGAGATAAAATAACTACCGATGTCAAATTATTTGTAGAAAGTTTCGAAGCATTAAAGCCTTATGCTCAAAGTGTTTCTGTTGGAATTGTGGTAGTTACATTAACATTTTTCTCTTTAGTTTTAGGAGAATTATTACCAAAACGAATCGGACTAAATTATCCCGAAGCTATTGCCAAAGCGGTTGCGCTTCCAATGAAAGTAGTTTCTAAAGTTACCATGCCATTTATTTGGTTACTTACAACTTCAACCGATTTTTTATTGAAAATTTTTCAAATAAAACCAACTGCCGACGGAAAAGTAACCGAAGAAGAAATTAAAGCAATCATCAAGGAAGGAACAGAAGGCGGAGAAATTCAAGAAATTGAACACGATATTGTTGAACGCGTTTTTCACATTGGCGATAGAAAAGTAAATTCGTTGATGACACATAGAAATTCTATTGTTTACTTATCGCATGAAGATACTGTGCAAGAAATAAAAGACAAAGTTCTAGACGAATTGCATTCGGTTTATCCAGTTTGTGATGATAATCTAGATGATGTAAACGGAGTGGTTTTATTAAAAGATTTATTCGCAAGTTTTGAAAAAGGCAATTTCAATTTGAAGCAAATCACAAAAGAACCAGTTTATTTTATAGAACACACTTCAGCTTACAAAGCATTAGAAAATTTCAAATTATCTAAAGTCCATTACGCTCTAGTAACCGATGAGCACGGTGTTTTTCAAGGAATTATTACATTAAACGACATCTTAGAAGCACTTGTTGGAGATGCTGCCGATTTCTACGAAGATGAATTTAAAATCGTAGCTCGCGAAGACGGAAGTTGGTTGGTTGACGGACATTATTCCTTACACGACTTTCTAACCTATTTCGATATGGACGATTTAATTGGCGATTACGAAGTAACAACCGTAAGCGGATTAATAGTAACCGAACTAGGAATCATCCCAAAACAAGGACAAAAACTAATCTGGAACAAACTAGAATTCGAAGTTTTAGACATGGATGGCGTGAAAATTGACAAAATTCTAGTAAAAAATATTAAAATTAATTAGGAGCGAATGGCTCGGGCATTTTAGCAAACCATATTCCTGCTTTT
>NZ_DQDX01000184.1 GCF_003525665.1 Flavobacterium sp. | reverse complement strand
ATTCTACTCATTGGTGCGCGCATCATTGTTGCAGCTAATGGCGTTGGAATTCCTTTTTCGTTTAATGCGGTTACAAATGCTTCACCAATTCCAAGCGAAGTCAATATTTCATCCGTTTGATAATAATCAGATGTTGGGTAGTTGTCTGCCGTTTGTTTGATGGCTTGTCGGTCATTTGCTGTGAAAGCTCTCAAAGCATGTTGGATTTTCAATCCCAATTGCGCCAAAACACCTTTAGGAATATCCATCGGATTTTGAGTTACGAAATAAACACCAATTCCTTTAGATCGAATTAATTTGATAATAGTTTCAATTTGATCCAATAAAACTTTGCTGGCTTCATCAAAAATTAAATGGGCTTCATCAATAAACAAAACCAATTCTGGTTGGTCAACATCACCTTTTTCTGGCATTTGTTGATAAATTTCTGCCAACAAACTCAACATAAAAGTAGAGAACAATTTAGGTTTGTCTTGAATATCGGTCAATCTTAAGATATTTACATAGCCTTTTCCGTTTTCGTCAATTCTTAATAAATCATCAATTTCAAATGATTTTTCGCCAAAAAAGAAATCACCGCCTTGTTGTTCTAATTCGATTATTTTTCTCAGAATTGTTCCAGTCGTTGCGGTAGAAATCTTCCCATATTCTTCCGATATTTCATCTTTTCCTTCGTCAGTTATATAATTAAGGACTTTTTTAATGTCTTTTAAATCCAATAATGGCATCTTTTTATCGTCGCAATATTTGAAAATTACTGATACAACTCCAGCTTGTGTATCGTTCAAATCTAATATTCGTGAAAATAGAACTGGTCCAAATTCAGAAATTGTTGCTCTCATTCTAACGCCATCTTGAGCCGATAGTGTCATCAATTCAACCGGAAACGATGTTACATTATAAGGTATATCAATTTTAGTATGACGTTCTGTAATAAATCCTTGTTCAATTCCAGGTTTTGCAATTCCAGAAAAGTCACCTTTTATATCCATCATCAATACCGGAATTCCAAAAGAAGACAATTGTTCAGATAAAACTTGAATGGTTTTTGTTTTTCCAGTTCCAGTTGCTCCAGCAATTAATCCATGACGGTTTAAAGTTTTTAACGGAATTTTTACTTTGGTTTCACCTATAGGTTCGCCATCTAAAATTGCTGCTCCTAATACTAAACTTTCACCTTTTGAAGTGTAACCTGCGTTGATATGTTGGATAAAATCTTCCTTTTTACTCATTTTACTAGATATTTATGGTTGAATTTGGACTAAAATCAGTGCAAGATACTACTTTTTTGAAATTCTAGAGGTCCAAATTCTGACATAGTAAACGTTAATATTTCCCTAAATTCAACAATCTCGAACTTTTTTTTATACTATTCGATTAAAAAATAACGTTATAGGTTTGGTAAGGAAGTTGATTTAAATGATTAATTTCTAGAACTTTTAAATTTTTAGCACTAAAAGAATTGTTTTATTAAAATTAATTTTAAGAATTTCTCTGTTTTAAGAGAATGTTATAAATAACAAAAAAAGTTTTTTTATTAAAACTAAAAATTTAAATTTGCTCCTATTCAAGTTTATATACAACTAAAACTTATAATTATTAAAAACTTAAAATTTTAAAAAATGGCAAACGTTAAAAAAGAAAACGGTTCAAATGGTGGTGGAATGATCACAGGGATTATTATTGTAGCATGTATTTTAGTGGGTACATTAGTATGGAAATTTATTATGGGTGCAGAGGCAAACTTTGAACCAGGAAGTTTCAATACTGAACATCCAAAACCAATCAATACTTTAGGTATGGTTTACATGGGAGGATTTATAGTTCCTATATTATTAGGTATGTTATTGATGGTAATTGTTTTCTCATTTGAAAGATATTTTGTTATCGCTAAAGCTGCTGGTAAAGCAAATCTAGATAAATTCATGAAAAATGTTCTTGGTGACATTAAAGAAGGAAAAATCGAAGATGCAATCAATGCTTGTGATAAACAACAAGGTTCAGTTGCAAATGCAATTAAATCTGCTTTGGTTAAATATCAAGACGTTAAAAAAGAAGGATTCAATAGTGAAGAAGCTTCAGAGATGATTCACAAAGAAATTGAAGAGGCTACTACATTAGAAATGCCAATGTTAGAAAAACACATGACTATTCTTTCTACATTAGTTTCTTTAGGAACATTAGGTGGATTATTAGGTACAGTATCAGGGATGATCAAAGCGTTTGGTGCGTTAGCTTCTGCTGGAACTCCAGACCAAGCTGCTCTTGCAACAGGTATTTCTGAAGCACTTATTAACACTGCAACAGGTATTGCAACTTCTGCATTAGCAATTATCATGTACAACTTTTTCAATTCAAAAATTGACGCATTAACGTATTCAATCGATGAGGCTGGAACAGCTATTGTTAATACGTACAGAAGAATGAGAGGAAGCATTAAATAATTTATTGTTTGATTTTCAAATAATAGATACTAATAAATATAAAAGATGGCAAAAATAAAAATGTCCAAAAACGTTGGTGCAATTGATATGACAGCAATGTGTGATGTGGCCTTTCTTTTACTCACGTTCTTTATCTTAACTGCTACAGCTAAAACTCCAGAAGCTTTACCTGTAACAACACCTTCTTCAACTGTAAAAAATAAATTACCTGATACAGGATTGGTTTTAATTACTGTTGGAAGTAGTGAAGGAAAAGATAAAGTGTTTTTTGGAATGAAGGACAGAGATGTTCGCCAAAAAACATTAGAATTGATGGGTGAAAAATATGGAGTAAAATTTTCTGATAAAGAATATCAACAGTTTTCTTTGATGGAAGAATTTGGAGTGCCAATAAATGTTTTGAATTCAATTATCAATATGAACAGTACTGACAGAAGTAAACCTGGAGTTCAATCAGGTATACCGTTAGACTCGTTAGATAATCAATTAAAAGATTGGGTTTACACAGCACGTCAAGCTAATATCGAATTAGGAAAAGAAAAAGAATTGTCTTTTGCTATTAAAGGTGATGCTAAGCAACAATATCCAAAAATTAAAAAAGTAATGGATATTTTACAAGACCAAAAAATAAACAGTTTCGATTTAGTGACTGGTGCAAGAGGTAAAGACTATTAACCGTAATATAAAATAACATGGCACAATTAAATACCGACGACGGCGGAGGTAAAAAAGGCGGTGGCAAAGTAAGAAGTAAAAAACAAAATGCTGCAGTTGATTTAACTGCAATGGTTGATTTAGCTTTTTTACTAATCACGTTCTTTATGCTTACCACATCGTTATCAAAGCCTCAGTCAATGGACTTGGCTTTACCAGATAAAGAAGAGGAAGACGAGCCAAAAAATATTATGAAAACCGATCAAAGAAGAACAATGACTGTTATTCTTGGTGACAATGATAAAATAAAATGGTTTCATGGACTTATAGAAGCTCCAGAGGCTAATGGTAAGCCACAAACTACAGTTTACGGAAAAGAAGGTATTCGAAAAGAATTACTTAAAAGAGTAGAATCTGTTCCTCAAGTTACTGGTAGTAAAGACAAAGGTTTGATCGTAATTATTAAACCTACAAAAAAATCTACTTATAAAAATTTAGTAGATATTTTAGATGAAATGGCAATATGTAAAGTGCCTACAAATGCGATTGTTAACGAATTTTCTCCAGAGGAAAATAAATTGGCAGAAGAATTAAATAAAGGTGTTACTACAACACCATAATACTAAAAAAGATGAAATTAGATTTATTAAATAATAAATGGATTGATATCGTTTTTGAAGGTCGTAATAAAAGTTATGGTGCTTATGACTTACGTAAAAAAAATACGAGTACAAACATCCGAGCATTTATTATTGGAGCTTTTATTTTTTCTTTAGGTATTGCTGCACCTGTAATTATTAATATGTTGCCAGATTCTTCTTCAGAAGATGATGAGATCGTAACTAAAGTAACAAGTGTAAAGTTACCACCAAAAGAAGAAAAGCCTAAAGAAAATATTCCACCACCTCCACCGCCACCTCCAAAAGTGGATCAGGTAAAATTTGTTAAGCCAGTTGTGGCTAAAACAAACGAGGTGACAGAAGAACCACCAAAAGTAGAAGAGATTAAGGACAAAAATATTGGTAAAGAGGATATTAAAGGTGATCCAAATGCTGATCTTGTTTTAACTCCTCCAGGTGATGGACCAAAACAAGCAGAAGTTACTGAAGATAATACAATTTACAATTCTGCAGGTATTGAAGTAAAACCAGAATTTCCTGGTGGAATTCAAAAATGGTATTCATTTCTTAAAAATAACTTTTCAGCTCCAGATGAGCCAGGTTTAAAAGGAAAAGTTATTGTTTCTTTCGTTGTTGAAAAAGATGGTTCATTAACAGATATCAAAGTTTTAAGAGATATCGGTTTTGGAACTGGTAAAGAAGCAGAAAGAGTACTTAGAAAAGGACCAAGATGGACACCAGCTGAACAAAATGGTAAAAAAGTAAGATGTTCTTTCATCCAAACGTTCTCTGTAGAAACTCCAGAAGAATAATAATGTTTGAAAATTTTAGAAATAATTTCCAGAAGAAATCGCTTCAAGAGCGATTTCTTCTATTTATAGGAATTCTGTTTTTTTTGATTTATTTAACATTTGGTGTAATTATCATTCTTTGGGAGAAATTTCCACTACGATTGCAACCAATGTACAGAATTGCACTTGGTGTATTAATGATTGTTTACGGTTTTTTTAGATTTTATCGCGCTTTTAATATCAATAAAGAAGATGAAGAATAAAGTAAAATATTTGGCATTAATTCCGGTTATTATCCTAGCTGTTGTTTTATCATGTGGTAAAAAAGAGACTAATGAAAAGAATTCCGATTCAATAATATCTGGAACTACTTCTATTTTAGTTGATGAATCATTAATGCCTATTGTAGAAGATCAAGTTACGGTTTTTGAAAGCCAGTATAAAGCCAAAATTAAATTACTTCCTAAATCGGAAAAAGAAGCGGTTATAGATTTTTCTAAAGGAGTTTCAAGGATTATCATTTTATCCAGAGATTTGAATAAAGAAGAAAAGTCTTTTTTTGAAAAGAAAAAGATTAAACCAATCGTTACAGCATTTGCAATTGACGCTGTTACTTTTGTAAAAAACAACAAATCCAACGATACTTTAATCGAATTAAAGCAAGTTATTGATTTTTTGAAAGGTTCAAAAAATGATATTAAAGGATTGGTTTTTGATAATCCAAATTCGAGTTCGGTAAGATATTTATGTGAACTTGCAGGAATAGAATCGCTACCAACAGAAGGAGTTTTTTCTGTTAAAACAAACAATGAAGTACTAAAATTCGTATCTGAAAATAACGGATTGATTGGCGTAGTAGGTTTGAATTGGTTAACACAACCAAAACCAGAAATGGAAAAGTACATTGACGAACTAAAAGTTCTAAGTGTTAAAGGTGTTGATGGTGAGTATGTTTCGCCTACGCAAGACAACATCGCTACGCGAACCTATCCTTTGGCACGTGTTTTGCATATTATCAATTGTCAAGGTTATAATGGTTTAGGAATGGGCTTTGCTTCATTCATTGCTGGAGAAATCGGACAACGAATAATTTTACAATCTGGACTTGCTCCATTGCGTGAACCAAGTAGAAATATTAAGATTAGAAATCAAATAGAAAATAAAAAAGTAAAATAAGATGAGCAAATTTAAAATTTTCAGTATCGCTTTGTTAGCTTCAGCCGTGAGCCAAGCGCAAGATTTAGATCAAGCTACAAAAGCAATTGATGCTGAACAGTATGAAAAGGCAAAATCGATGTTAAAAAGTATTGTTCAATCAAAGAACACTGGTAAAGCTTCGTTTCTTTTAGGAAATATTTATTTAACCCAAAGTGTAGAAGACTCAGCTAAAATCTTTTTTGATAAAGGATTAACAGCAGATGGCGGAAAAATAAACAACATTGGTTTAGGTCAACTTGATTTAAACAAGGGTGATGCTGTTTCTGCTAAAGCTAAATTCGATCAAGTTTTAAAAGATCTTAAGAAAAAAGATATTGAAGAATATGTGTATGTTGCTAAAGCATACATGAATGCTGACAAACCAGATTATAAAAGTGCAATTGCTGTTTTAACTAAAGCAAAAGCCGCTAACCCAACAAATGCCTACGTGAACTTAGCTTTAGGTGATGCATTCTATGGTGATAAAAATCAAAATGAAGCGTATTCTGCTTACAGAAGTGCTTACCAAGCAGATAGTTCTTTAATAAGAGCTAAAATGCAATTGGGTGTTTTACTTAAAGGTGCAAAAGCTTATACTGAAGCTGTAAAAGCGTTTGATGAAGTAGTTGGTTTAAATGCAAATTATGGTCCTGTTTACAGAGAACTTGCAGAAACTTACTATTTATGGGCGAACAATGTTCCAAAAACGTACACAGAGAATATTCAAAAAGCACTTGGATATTATGAAAAATACATGTCATTGACAGATTACTCTTTGTCTTCTCGTATGCGTCATGCTGACTTTTTAATCTTGGCTAGAGATTATAAAGCTTTAGAAAAAGAAGCTAACGAAATGCAAAAACTAGATAAAGTAAATCCAAGAATTATGCGTTATTTAGGATATTCTGCTTATGAAAATGGAAATCCAGACGCTGCAATTACTGCTTTAAATGAATTTATCAATAAAGGTTCAAACAAAGTTATTTCTGGAGATTATTTCTATCTTGGATTAGCTTCAGTTAAAAAATCTATTGGTGCTGATATGAAAACTGTAGATCGAACAGTATTAGCTTCTGGAATTGCAAATGTAAAAAAAGCTGTTGATGCTGAGCCTTCTTTAGCAAACGCTTTAAACGAAATTGGTAAAAAATATTTCACAGAAAAGGTGTATGATGTTTCTGCAGCTATTTTTGAAATCGCTATTTCTAATCCAAATTCTAAAAACTTCCTTGAAGACAATATCTATTACGGATTAGCAGCTTACACTGTTAATAGAAATAAAGATTTAAAAGATAGAGATGTTGCTAGCTTGCAAAAAGCAGATTTAGCAATGGATGCTGTAATTGTAGCTTCACCAACGTACTTAGAATCTTATTTGTATAAAGCTAGAATTAATGGTTCTTTGGAAAAAGATGATGTTATGGCTGCTACTTATCAAAAATATTTAGATTTAGTATTAGCTAAAGGTCCAGAAGAAGTTACTAAAAATAAAGCTAAAGTTACGGAGTCTTATAACAGTATCGCAGCATTCTATGCAAATACTGATAAAGCTAAAGCTAAAGAGTTTTTTAATAAAACATTAGCATTAGATCCTACAAATACATACGCTTTAGATTCTTTGAAATTACTTAAATAATCTACTGATATTCAAAATATAAGCCGACTCGTAACTGAGTCGGCTTTTTTGTTTTTCTTAAATTTAAAATAA
>NZ_DQDX01000126.1 GCF_003525665.1 Flavobacterium sp. | reverse complement strand
TTCTCTATTCTCTATTCTCTATATTCTATTTCCTCTCCAACATGACAAATATCATTTTTTTATAAAGCTTCTCAGGTTACTTTTGGAACTTAAAAGTACACCATCATGTCAATTTCTTTAATTCAAAAATACAATGTTCCTGGTCCGAGATACACAAGTTATCCAACGGTTCCATATTGGGAAGAAGACTTATTTTCAATTGACCAATGGAAAACAACTTTCATAAAATCATTCAACGAATCTAATACTGAAGAAGGTATAAGTTTATATATTCATTTGCCATTTTGCGAAAGCATGTGCACTTTTTGTGGTTGCAACAAACGAATTACAAAGAATCACGAAGTTGAAAATCCGTATATTTTAGCTGTTTTAAAAGAATGGAATTTGTATTGCGACTTATTACCAAATAAACCCATTATCAAAGAAATTCATCTTGGTGGTGGAACACCTACTTTCTTCGCATCAGAAAATTTAGAAGCTTTAATTAACGGAATTTTCACACGAGCCATCAAAGCCAAGGAACACGAATTCAGCTTTGAAGGCCATCCAAATAACACTACAAGAAGACATTTGCAATCGCTTTATGATTTAGGATTTAGAAGAGTTAGTTTTGGTGTGCAAGATTATTCTCTAAAAGTTCAAACGGCGATTCATAGAATACAACCCTTTCACAATGTGGCGAAAGTTACTTTTTGGGCAAAAGAAATTGGCTATACTTCTATAGGTCACGATTTGATTTTCGGACTACCATTTCAAACTTTGGATGATGTAATTGATACCATAGATAAAACCAAATCACTTTCACCTGATCGATTGGCTTTTTATAGTTATGCTCATGTGCCGTGGATAAAAGGTAACGGACAACGCGGATTTAAAAGCGAAGATTTGCCCAAAGATGATGAAAAACGTCAGCTTTATGAAGCAGGAAAAAATCGATTATCGCAGAATAATTATCATGAAATTGGGATGGATCATTTTGCTTTAGAAACCGACAGCATGTACGATTCATTTCAAAAAGGAAATTTGCATCGTAATTTTATGGGTTACACATCATCCAAAACGCAATTGATGATTGGACTTGGCGTTTCTTCAATTAGTGATAGTTGGTACAGTTTTGCTCAAAATGAAAAAACTATCGAAGACTATTACAAAAGATTAGATGCTAATGAATTGCCTGTTTTTCGCGGTCATATTCTAACTGATGAAGATTTAATTATCAGAAAACACATTCTAAATTTGATGTGTCAATTTGAAACTTCTTGGAAAAACGATAATGACTTTTTCCCAGAATTACCCGAAATCATCAACCAACTTCACGAAATGGAAAACGATGGTTTGGTAAAAATATCAAGTCAATCAATACAAGTTACAGAAAAAGGAAAACCATTTGTGAGAAACATTTGCATGGCATTTGACTTGCGATTAAAACGAAATCTTCCACAAACCGAATTGTTTTCGATGACGGTTTAATTTTTACACAAATTGCACGAATTTGCACGAATTAATATTAACACAGATTGCACTAATTTTCACAAATTAAATTACTTTATAAACTGCTCTAACATTGGACAATTATATTGTTGGTACGTTTTTGTATTCTTATAAATAGTAAGGAAATTTTTGATTTCAATTCCTGCAATAAATGGCTTCGGATTTTCTTCATAGGGCTTTGCGAAGGAATAATGTTTGGTTAAATCACATTCAAAAATCATTAAACTTGCCATTGCTTTTATCTCTTTATTTTTAGCTAATTGCAAAACTTTTTGATAATATTGTCTTGCCATTTCAAGATTGTAAAAATTTCCATTTTGAAATTTTACTTCTTGATCTACTCTATTGCCACCAAAAACAAAATCTGCATAGCCATATTCACCTGATGACAAGCCGTATGTTGTCATCATCCAAGCATTTCCAACAGATGAAACATTATAGTATGCATGTGCCAATTTCAAATTACTTTCGGCAGTATTTTGTTTTTTCAATTTGATTAAAGTCGCAACAAAATCAGCTTTATTGAATTTATAATCATACTTTCTTTCCTTAGTTCCATAAACTAAAACCTTTGGGATGAATGGATTTTCATTCAAATAACTTTTAAATTCATACGTTTTTTCGTAGAACTCTTTTGGGATTTCATCGAAGGTTTTTTGAGCTAATTCAAGATTATTATTTCTAAAAGCAAGCGTTCCTTTTACATCTTTGTAAGCATTTATATCTTGATAAGTCGTGCCCGAACAAATATACTTTTCAAAAGGTGTTTTGTCTTCTTTTTGAATCAATGCAATCAAATTATCAATGTCTTTTTCCTTGGCAAAACGCTCGAAATATCCAATATAATAATAGTAGTATTGGTTAGAATAATAGTCATAATATCCATCAAAATTATCTGAATTTGTCTTTTTATTTTCAGATTTTAAGAACAATAAACCAGCAGTTGCAGCATCGTTTTTATCAAAATATTGTTTACTTGCTATGCGATATAACGAATACATACTTTTAAAAAGTGTAGCATCATTTTCAACAATATCTTCGATAGCAATGAAACTTTCGAATAGAATCTGTTTCGTTTTTTCATCCGAAATATCTCCTTGTTTTAATGCAATTAAAGCTAATTGAATGTGCTTTTGAAGTTGAATACTTGCATTAGCATTGGATGAAATTTTATCTGAATATTGTTTACCCAAATCAATTTCGTCGTTAATAAAACACAATTGTGCAATGGCCGTATTGTAAAAATCTTTTTGCTCACCAACTGCTTGAAATTGAATTGAAATTAGATATCCTTTCAACTCATTTAAGTAAGCATAATCCTTAATTTCGTTTTCTTTTTTGGCTTTCTCGTAATCTAAATACCAATCACTAGTTTCAAATACAACCGAAGGTGCACCTTGAGTATATTTTGGAGTAAAAATCCAATCTTCTAATTTGTTAATTTCTCTTCCAACAAGAAAACTAAAATATTCACTTTGTGGAATTAATTGTTGAATTTCCTTCAAATCTTTTAAAGCTGGCGCAGGATTTCTCATGCATTTCAATGCCAAAATTATTCCTTTTTCAAAATCATTTTTAGCATATTTTAATGTTTCTTCAATGATTTTATCATCAAAATTTAGCATTACTGCAAATGCTTTTTCATCGCACGAAACAAAAACTTTACTTAAATAATAATTACGTAACGCTTGATCTTCGATAGACATAGCAAAATAATGCATCGCCCAAGGATTTAAAATTGAATTGTCTTTTGAAGTAAAATATTTTTGATACAATTCTTCAATTTCTTTTGAAGTTCCGTTGTTATAGAAATCATATCGCAACAATAAAAAAGCATATCTTTTAATTAGAAAAGCATCTTTGGTAGATTGTAATTTCTTCTTGAAATTTGAAATTACCGCTTTTGCTTTAGGAGTTTCGTCATAATAATTGGTTTGAATTTCATCCCAAGATTCCCATTTATTTCCTCCTAAATTGTTGTATTCTATTTTTTTAGCTAATGAAATATATTCGAAAAACAATTTGTTCTTTGGCAAAACCAATGCTTCAATAAAGGAATTGTCTTTAAATACATTTTGCAAAACTTTAGATTTAGAAGCATTTTCAAACTTTTCAGATTCGGTATTATAAAGAATTTCGTAAATGTCATCAACCGAAATTTGGCTTCCGAGTTTGGCTTGCCATTCTTTACAATTTCTAATTTGATCGGCATTTTTTCCTTCTTTTACCGACATATAATAATCGGCAGAATAGCAAAATGGTCGTAATTTTACATTGTTTATTCGTTCTGCACGAAATAACGCCAAACGAGTAGTTTCGGCAGATTCACTCCATCCACAAGCAAAAACTTGGATGCTAAATAACAGCAAAAAAGCACTAAAAACTTTCATAATACTTGGATATATTTTGAACTCCATAATCGTTTATGTATTTTTTATCGAATGAAAAGAAGGTCACTTTGGTATCGTTTGAAATCTTGACTTTATCGGTAATTATTTCAATCATATTTTCAATTTCATCATCCGAAATTTTTTCAATTTTTATCTCATCACCATTTCTTGCATAAAACTTACCTATTTGAATGTCATCTTGCAAAGTGTATTTATTGTCGTCTGTTTTCTTGAAAATTGTTGGACTTTTTTCAAATTCTTGATAATCGGAAATGACACCTTTAAATTCGCCACCACGAAATAAAACGGACCAACTAAACAAAGGCAAAGCAATGTCTAATTCTAATGGATATTTATAATGTGTAATATAATCAGCCAATTCGTCACTTGTTCCGATGGAGTTTTTGGTTTTATATTCGGTTGGATTTGTCATGTTGTAACACATTAAAAGTCCTTTATCGACCGGAGGAACTCCTGCTTTTTCATAATATCTATATTGCCAAAGTCGAATGGTAGAAGCAATTTTATAGTTTGAAAATTTTGATTTCAATTTTTCTAACAAATAAAAATAATTCTCTTTAGATGATTCGGTCCAATCGCAATCAAAAAGAAGTTCTTGAATGTCTTTCTCGAATTTTGGTTTTTCAGCTATTATTATGGAATCTGTGCTTAATCTCGATTGAAAAGCATTTCCTTTTTGCCTTTCATAATCTGCATCTGCAATTTTGTATGCTAAAGCACTCGCTTTTTCAGTTTGATATTTATCAATGATTTTTTTTATGCGAATTGCCATTCGTTCCGATAAAACATCCAATTGAGGCTTTGAAGAATTTAAAAGAACATCATTGGTAATAAAAATACTTGGTGTAATTTTTAAACTATCTGTAATTCTAATATTACCAATGGTTGCCACAGGTTGCGCTTCTTCTGCATACGGATTCCAATCGACATCAAAAAAGCGCACATACATGTGTTTTAGATTCATTTGTTTGGCAAGCGAATCTTCCTCTTGACCAAAATAAGTATCAGTTTTCCAATAACAAAAAGACTTGATAACATCGTACTTTTTATCTTTTTTACAAGACAAAAATGAAAGTACAACTAATGAAAACAGTAAGATTTTTTTCATTTAAAAATAACGTTTTTATACACAACGAAATTAGTATAAAACTAGTATCAATGTTAAAAATAAATAAATTATTTCAAATAAAATCAACCTAAAATATAATATGGGTTTGCTTACCTTTGCAAAAAAATACTTCATGTCAAATATTTATTTAGGATATCATTTTACTGTAGAGCCGAAAGAACTTGGTTCAGAAATACTAATTGCTGAACTAGGCGAAAAACCATTTGAAAGCTTCATAGAAACCGAAACGGGATTCAGTGCTTTCATCCAAAAAGACCTTTGGACAGAAGATGTTCTGGACGATATTTACATTTTAACATCGCCAGAATTCACCATTTCTTACACTATCGAAGAAATAGATCAAGTAAACTGGAACGAAGAATGGGAAAAGAATTTTGAAGCCATCGACGTTGACGGAAAATGCCATGTTCGCGCGCCATTTCATCCAAAAACAGATGCCGAATTTGATATTGTAATCGAACCAAAAATGAGTTTTGGAACTGGTCATCACGAAACTACTCACATGATGATTCAACATTTATTAGAAACCAATGTAGAAGGAATGAAAACCTTAGATATGGGTTGCGGAACAGCAATTTTAGCCATTCTTGCCGAAATGAAAGGCGCCAAACCAATCGACGCAATTGATATTGATAATTGGTGTTACTTAAATTCAATTGAAAACGCCGAACGTAATAATTGCAAAGAAATCACTGTTTATGAAGGCGATGCTTCACTCCTAGTTGATAAAAAATACGACTTAATAATTGCCAACATCAACCGTAATATTTTGCTAAACGACATGCAAGCGTATGTTGATTGTTTGAATCCAAATGCAACTATTTTATTTAGTGGTTTCTACACCGAAGACATTCCGTTTATTGATGCATCGTGTACCGAAAAAGGTTTGACTTTTGTTAAAAAATTCGAAAGAAACAATTGGGTTTCCTTGAAGTATGTAAAAAATAATTAATTTTGCACCATCAAAAAAAATTAGAATAAAGAATTAAAGATGAGTACGATAGAAAAAGTTCAAGAAGAAGTTTTAGTCGACGAACAAGTAGGAATTAACAACGAGATAATTCTGTTCAACGATGATGTAAATACTTTTGATCACGTTATAGAAACACTAATAAAAGTCTGCAAACACGAACCTTTACAAGCAGAACAATGTGCCATATTAGTGCATTACAAAGGAAAATGTTCGGTAAAAAACGGAAGTATTGAAGAACTCACACCGTATTGCTCGGCACTTTTAGATGCTGGCTTAAGCGCAGAAATACAATAAAAAAAATCCCGATTTTAGACTGCACCCAAAAGTTTA
>NZ_DQDX01000203.1:17433-18003 GCF_003525665.1 Flavobacterium sp. | reverse complement strand
TGAAAAGTAAAATTGACCCGAGACTTTCGCCGAACGGAGCGTAGCTAATCGAGAACCCATGAAAACCTATACCCCTATTCCACTCTACCGTCACTTCGAGTGATTTTGCGGAATGAAATGGAGTAAAATTGTATCGAGAACCCATGAAAAGCTTCACCACTATTCCACCCTACCGTCACTTCGAGTGATTTTTACGCAATGAAATGGAGTAAAATTGACCCGAGGCTTTCGCCGAACGGAGCGTAGCTAATCGAGAACCCATGAAAACCAAAACCACTATTCCACACCACCGTCACTTCGAGTGATTTTACAGAATGAAATGCAGCAAAATTGACTCGAGGCTTTCGCCGAACTGAGCGCAGCTAATCGAGAACTACTGAAAAGCTACTCCACTATTCCACCCTACCGTCACTTCGAGTGATTTTGCGGAATGAAATGGAGTAAAATTGTATCGAGAACCCATGAAAAGCTACTCCACTATTCCACCCTACCGTCACTTCGAGTGATTTTGCGGAATGAAATGGAGTAAAATTGACCCAAGGCTTTGACGAACTGAGCGCAGCTAATCGA
>NZ_DQDX01000203.1:8934-17318 GCF_003525665.1 Flavobacterium sp. | reverse complement strand
AAAAGTAAAATTGACCCGAGGCATCTGCCGAACTGAGCGCAGCTAATCGAGAACCCATGAAAACCTATACCACTATTCCACCCTACCGTCACTTCGAGTGATTTTGCGGAATGAAATGGAGTAAAATTGTATCGAGAACTATTGAAAACAAATCCACTCTACCGTCACTTCGAGTGATTTTGCGGAATGAAATGGAGTAAAATTGACCCGAGGCTTCTGTCGAACTGAGCGTAGCTAATCGAGAACTATTGAAAAGCTAAACCGCTATTAACCACTCACAATCACTAGTCACTTACTAAACTACAAATACTGCTTATCATAATACTTCTGATAATCACCAGAGGTAACATTGTTAAGCCACTCTTCATTAGACAAATACCAATCTATAGTTCGCTCAAGTCCTTCTTCAAAAGTAACAGAAGGCTTCCAACCCAATTCTTTATTAATTTTAGAAGCATCTATTGCATAACGCAAATCGTGTCCTGGTCTGTCTTTTACGTAAGTTATCAATTGCTCTGATGTTCCTGCAGGTCTTCCTAATTTAGCATCCATTTGCTTGCACAAAAGTTTTACTAAATCAATATTTTGCCATTCGTTAAATCCTCCAATATTATAGGTATCATGATTTTTACCTTCGTGAAAAACCAAGTCAATAGCCACCGCATGATCTTCTACAAACAACCAATCACGTGTGTATTTTCCATCACCATAAACAGGAAGTGGTTTATTATTGATGATATTATTGATAAAAAGCGGGATTAATTTTTCTGGAAAATGATACGTTCCATAATTGTTAGAACAATTGGTAATTACATAAGGCAATCCGTAAGTTTCGCCATAAGCACGCACAAAATGATCGGAACTTGCTTTAGAAGCTGAGTATGGAGAATTAGGATCGTACGACGTAGTTTCGGTAAATAAACCTTCGGCACCAAGCGAACCATAGACCTCGTCGGTAGAAATATGATAGAAACGTTTGCCGTCAAAATTGTCTTTCCAAATAGTTTTGGCCGCATTTAAAAGATTCATGGTTCCAATAACGTTTGTTTTCACAAAACTCAACGGATCAGTGATAGATCGATCTACGTGCGACTCTGCTGCCAAATGCAACACACCATCAAATTGATGCTTTTGAAATAGGTCATTAATAAAATCGGCATCAACAATATCACCTTTAATAAAAGTGTAATTAGGAGCATTCTCGATATCTTTAATATTTTCTAAATTTCCCGCATAGGTAAGTGCATCCAAATTATAAATTTGATAATCAGGATAGTTGTTTACAAATCTTCTTACTACGTGCGAACCAATAAATCCAGCACCACCAGTGATTACTATTTTTTTCATTTTTTATTTAAAATTATAATTTTCCATCAATTTCACATTTTAAAACACCTTTCACATCGTAAATTACAGATTCGGGTTTTTTAAATTGTTCTAAATCTAAATCTAAAAATTCTTTATGGGCAACACCTAAAACAATGGCGTCGTATTTTTCATTTGGTAGTTCAGTAATTGTTTCTAATCCATATTCATGCTTTACTTCCTCTGGATTGGCCAATGGATCGTAAATTGAAACATTAATTCCATAATCGGCTAACGATAGAATTACATCAACAATTTTGGTATTTCTAACGTCAGGACAATTTTCTTTGAAAGTAATTCCGAGCATCAACAGATTAGAATGATTTACAGGAATTCGTTTTTTAATCATCAACTTCACAATTCTAGAAGCTACATATTCGCCCATACTATCATTTAAACGTCGTCCAGCAAGAATTATTTCAGGATGATACCCTGCTTCTTGCGCTTTTTGAGATAAATAATACGGATCAACTCCAATGCAATGTCCTCCAACTAAACCAGGTTTGAAATTTAAAAAATTCCATTTTGTTCCAGCAGCTTCAAGAACTGCCTGAGTGTCAATATCTAGAATATTAAAAATTTTAGCCAACTCATTTACAAAGGCAATATTAATATCGCGCTGCGCATTTTCAATAACTTTGGCTGCTTCTGCAACTTTAATAGAGGGTGCCAAATGGGTTCCAGCAGTGATAACCGACTTATAAATATCGTTTACTTTAATTCCGATTTCGGGAGTGGAACCAGCTGTAATTTTTAGAATTTTATCTACTGTATGCTCTTTATCACCTGGATTAATTCGCTCTGGAGAGTAGCCTACAAAAAAATCTAAATTGAATTTTAATCCGGATACACGTTCTAAAACTGGCACACACTCTTCTTCTGTTAATCCAGGATAAACTGTGGATTCATAAATAACAATATCGCCTTTTTTAAGAACTTTTCCAACCGCTTCACTTGATTTATATAATGGAGTTAAATCGGGTCTATTATTTTTATCAACTGGCGTTGGAACGGTAACTATATAATAATTACAGTCTTTAATGTCTTCTAATTTTGTAGAACAAAACAAACCATTTTCTTCTGATGGTCGCTCAGCAAGAACAGATTGCAATAATTCTTTGTCGACTTCAAGTGTAAAATCGATACCATTGTTAAGATCATCGACTCTTTTTTGATTAATATCAAAACCGACAACAGGATATTTGGTTGCGAACAACCTTGCAAGAGGCAATCCTACATATCCTAAACCAATTATTGCTATTTTTATATTCATTGTAATTTGGGTAAACGTATTTATTTAAGATCCAATTGCTTGATATTGAAAACCAATTGAAGTTAATTTTTCTCTATCAAGGAGATTTCTTCCGTCAAATACGAAAGCCGGTTTTAACATAGCATCGTAAATTCTCTTCCAATCATACTCTTTAAACTCGTCCCATTCGGTAAGAATTGCAATAGCATGCGAATCTTTACAAGCTTCATAAGGATCAGAAAATGATTTAACGAAAGCTTCATTTTTATGTGATGCTCTACTTTCTAAATAATTCAAATCGGAAATCACTTGATTGTATTCAACCTTTGGATCAAAAACGGCAATATTTGCTTGCTCATTGATTAAATCATCGGCTACATAAATGGCAGCAGATTCTCTTGTATCATTAGTGTCTTTTTTGAAAGCCCAACCTAGAAAAGTGATTTTTTTATCAGCAACCGTATTATATAAGGTAGAAACTATTTTTTTAGAAAACCTTCTTTTTTGGTGGTCGTTCATAATGATTACTTGTTCCCAATAATCAGCTACTTCATGTAATCCGAAAGATTTGGAAATGTAAACCAAATTTAGAATGTCTTTTTGAAAACAAGAACCTCCAAATCCAACAGATGATTTTAAGAATTTGGAACCAATTCTGCTATCCATACCAATAGCTCTTGCTACTTCATTTACGTCTGCACCAGTTTTCTCGCACAACTCTGACATAGCGTTTATTGAAGAAACTCTTTGCGCTAGAAAAGCATTTGCTGTAAGTTTAGAAAGTTCAGACGACCAAACATTAGTAGTAAGTATTCTATCTTTAGGAACCCAATTAGCATAAACATCAACTAGTGCTTGAATGGCTTTTTGACCTCCTGGTGTTGTATCACCACCAATTAAAACTCTATCTGGAGCCAATAAATCTTCTACCGCAGTACCTTCTGCAAGGAATTCTGGATTAGAAAGTATTTGAAATTGAACACCATTTCCTGTATGATCAAGGATATTTTTTATTGCTTCGGCTGTTCTCACCGGTAAAGTAGATTTTTCTACAACAATTTTGTCATCTTTAGAAACACGTGCAATTTGTCTAGCACAGAGCTCGATATATTTTAAATCGGCTGCCATACCTTTTCCAGAACCATAGGTTTTAGTTGGCGTATTTACCGATATAAAAATAAGTTGTGCTTCATCAATTGCTTTATCGACCTCAGTAGAAAAAAATAAATTCTTTCCTCTAGCGTGTTTTACAATTTCGCCCAAACCTGGTTCATACACCGGAATGTTATCTACATCTTCATCATTCCATTTTTCAATTCTATCGGTATTTAAATCTACTACGGTAACTTTAATATGTGGACATTTTTGAGCAATAACTGCCATAGTTGGTCCACCAACATATCCTGCTCCGATACAACAAATATTAGTAATTTTCATTTCTATTTTTTTCTAAATCTTTATTATTTATAGGTAATGCTGCTATTTTAAATTAGCCCAATACCATTTTACTGCTTCTTTCAATCCGTCTTTAAACGAAAACTTTGGTTCGTAACCCAACAATTCCTTTGCCTTATCAATACTTGCCAACGAATGCGGAATATCACCTACTCTATTTGGCCCATGCGATACTTCAGCCTTTGCAATTGAAGCATCAAATTCTGTTAAATATTCTTTTAAATAATGCACCATTTCATTCAAAGTAGTTCGCTCTCCAAAAGCACAATTGTAAACGGTATTAATCGCTTGTGATTTTTGCGTCAACATAGCCAGCTCATTCATTTGAATCACATTATCGATATAGGTGAAATCTCTTGAAAAATTTCCGTCACCATTTATTTGTATGCCTTCCTTATTTATCAATTGCGAAACAAATTTAGGAATAACTGCCGCATAAGCACCATGTGGATCTTGCTTTCTTCCATAAACATTAAAATAACGCAACCCAATTGTTTCGATATCATATAGTTTACTAAAATTAGTAGCATACAATTCGTTTACATATTTTGTAATTGCATAAGGCGAAAGTGGTTTTCCAATTACATCTTCAACCTTAGGTAAACTCTCAGAATCACCATAAGTAGAGGAACTTGCCGCATATACAAATCGTTTAACTTTGGCATCTCTAGCCGTAATCAACATGTTTAAAAAACCAGAAACATTAACTTCATTAGTAGTTGCAGGGTCATTAATTGAACGAGGAACCGAACCCAAAGCCGCTTGATGAAGTACATAATTTGCACCTTCTACAGCTTTTTTACAGTCTGCTATATTTCTTATGTCGCCTTCTATTAATGCAAACTTTTCATTACTCAAAAGTGCTTCAATATTTTTTCTATGACCTGTAGCAAAATTATCCAAACAAGTTACAAAATAACCTTTAGACAAAAAATACTCGCACAGATTAGAACCTATGAAACCAGCACCACCAGTTATAAGAATCTTTTCACTCATTAACTTATTTTTTTCTTAAAAAGCTTGTTGAAATATTTCACAAAAATATTTTTAGGTTCATCATCATCATGATATCCATTAGAATACGCGCCATAGCCGTAGCCGTAGCCATACCCATAACCAGCACCGTATTTTGCTTTATTCTCAAATCCGTTTAGTATAATACTTACGTTGTTCAACTCTCCTCTTTTCACTCTGTTATTCAACAAATTAACCATTTCTTTTTTGGTGAAATTTTGTCGCATTACGTATAAAGTTACATCAGAATATTGAGATAACTCTACAGCATCGGTAACTAAACCAACTGGAGGCGTATCAAGAATTATATAATCGTATTTTTCTTTTAATCTTTCTAATAATTCTTGTAACGATTCACCCATAATTAATTCGGATGGATTTGGAGGAATTGGCCCAGAAGTAATAACATCCAAATAAGGAACTTTAGTATGGTTTGTAATTTCTTCTAAGGTATTTTGACCAATCAAATAATTGACAACTCCAATTTCGTTTTTCAAATTGAAATCTTCAAATATTTTTGGTTTTCTTAAATCCAATCCCACAATTACTGTTTTCTTTTCGCTTAAAGCAAATACTGTAGCGATATTTATAGAACAAAATGTTTTTCCTTCACCACTCACAGACGAAGTTAACATCAACGTTTTGGACCCATCGAGCTTTTGCTTCTTATATAAAAATTGTAATGAGGATCGAATAGCACGAAAGGATTCTGACAATGCCGATTTGGGCTTATCAAAAACTGCTAGATTATTGAAAGATTGCTTTACTCCTACAACACCAATTAATGGAATAGTGGTTAAATTAGAAACATCATCTGTATTTTGTATCGAATTATTTATAAAGAAAATTAAAAATACAATTGATAACGGAATTAATAATCCAAGGAAAATTGCAATTACGTAATTCACACCAGTTCGCGGACCAATTAAACCGCCACCAATATCTTTGGCTGGATCAATAAACTGAATGTCTGATAAATTAGCTGCCTTAACAATTTGTGCCTCATGCCTTTTTTGAAGAAATGCATCGATAACACTATTACTCAAATTGTATTTTCGCATGATTTTCAAATAGGCCTGACTATCTTCTGGCAATTGCATAATCTTGCTTTCTGCTTGACTAATTTTACTTTTAACTAGTGATGATTCGTATTGGATAGCGCCTTTTGCAGTAACAATATTTTCTAATAAAACCTTTTTAAGTGCAGTTATCTCATTGTCTATCGTATTAAACATCAACTCACTTTTTACAGAATAAGCCATTTCTGATCTTCTTACTGATAAAGCAATTAAGCTCGAAACATTCTTTCCAATATTGGGATCATCAATACCTGCAACTGATGGCGCTGGAAGTTTAGAATAATCTGTACTGCTTTTTAAATAATTAGTTAGTGTATTGTAGTAATTCAATTTCCTATTAATATCATCATTAGAAACGTCTAATTCTGATATTTTGTCCTGAAAAGCTTGACCTTTACTTTCAATTTCAATAATATTTTTATTTCTACTGAAGTCTTTTAATTCGTCATTGGCAACTCTAACTTCACCTTCCATTAAAGTTAAAGTGGTATCAATATACTTTATAGTGTTTTCTGCAAATAAATTTTTACTATCCAATTGACGTTTCATTAACGTAGAAATTGTCTCATTAAGATAATCAACCATTCTAGGTTTATTTGTCCCTTCCATCGACAATTTAAGGATCGATCCTGCTTTATCATCGATAGCAACATTTACATTTCTATATCTTGAAACCGCACCGTCAAATGAATTTAAACTTACAATATATTCGCTTCCTACATAGTTTTCTGGAGTGCCTTTAATTTCTAATGTCCAGTTTAAAAAAGGAAGATTTATTGGCTGACCAACTTTAAATCGTTTTTTGTAAACTCCATTAACCACAGAGACGTTATCTGTTGTATTAGTGCTATAATTGATAACGGTAACCGATGAACTTGCTTCAAAATCTAATTCTATTTCATATTCCGATTGTGAGATAAATTTGATTCGAATTGGTCGCTGGTATATTTGATTTTTGGATTTATCAAGTTTTACCACAAAAGGAGTTAAACCATAAACATCTTGTGTGTAGTATTTTTGCTCTTGCAAATATTCAACAAAGTAGTCTAATTTACTTACAACTATCTCGTTATGAGAACGCGATTTCAGAGTAGAAGCTATTGTTTGAACTTGATCTGAAGTTCCGCCCCAATTAAAAACCAAGCTAGTATTGGAAGTAAAAAGAGGATTTTTCTGTTCAGAAATCGCCATTGTGGCTTCAAGAGAATAAATCGGTTGCTTTCTAATATTAATTTGATGCGCAATCGTTAAGCAAATAATTAGCCCTAAAACAAACCATTTCCAATAACTTGCTGTTTTGATTAAAAAGCCCTTAAAATCAAAACTGTTTTGGTTTTCAAAAAAAGAAAAATCTTTTATATCTAACATTCGTAATTGTAGGTTTTAATTTCTAAGTAATAAAAAAGTTGTTGTTGCTAGAGATAAAAGCGTAATTATTGTTCCGAGTGATTCTATACCTGTTTTTCCTGTTCCCCAAGTTTTTTGCTTAAGCGGTTTTATATAGATATAATCATTAGGTTGTAAATAATACACACTAGATTTAGTAGCAACAGCATCGGTTAAATCTATACTAAAAGTTTGTGCGCCTTGCGGAAATTGTCTTATCACCTTAACATCTTTTCTATCGCCAGTAATTGCAATATCGCCAGCATTAGCTACAGCTTCAAGAATATTAACCTTATCTTGATACAATACTTTTGTTCCAGGCGAACCTATTTCTCCATTAATAGTATATCGCAATCCTGCTAACTTAACATTTACAAATATTTGTGCCTCTTGCTTAAAGTAATCACTCAATAATTTTTCTTCAATCTTTTTTCTAACTTCTTCTATTGTATAACCCAATACATTCATCTCGCCTAAAACCGGAATTCGAATATTTCCATGATCATCAACACTGTAACCTGTAAAATATAAACTTTCCTGACTTTGACCAGTTGCACCAGTATTAAACATTTCAACTAAACGCGTATCTAATGCTTTGATATTGATGCTTAAGATATCATTTGTTTGAAGTCGGTATGGTTTTAAATTAGATTGATTTACAACTTCCTCTTTGGAGTTTCCTTTATCTTGCAAATAAATTAAATCTTTCGTTGGAACACATGAAGTAAAAAATAGTCCAATTAATAAAAGTAGGTAAACAATTCGATTATTCATTTATAAAAATAATTTAGCAAACAAAGATAGATTTTTCAAATCTAAAAATAAAAAAGTTA
>NZ_DQDX01000203.1:5558-8876 GCF_003525665.1 Flavobacterium sp. | reverse complement strand
AAATCTAAAAATAAAAAAGTTAGAATAGAATATTATCTAATTATTTTTTAATGAAATTTCAAATGGAACGCGTTGCACAATACTTCTACCCAAAGTCACCTCATCGGCATATTCTAATTCGTCGCCAACTGCTATTCCTCTTGCTATTGTGGATGTTTTTACATTGAATTCTTTTAGTTGTTTATAAACGTAAAAATTGGTGGTATCACCTTCCATTGTTGAGCTTAAAGCAAATATTATTTCGTCTATAACTCCCATTTTTACCTTGTTAACTAACGTACTGATATTCAATTGACTTGGACCAACGCCATCAATTGGTGAAATTTTTCCGCCAAGAACATGATAAATTCCTTTAAATTGATTGGTATTTTCAATCGCCATTACATCGCGAATATCTTCTACAACACATATAATTTTATGATTTCGAGAAGCATTTGAACAAATTTCACACACTTCAACATCGGAAATATTGTGACAGTTTTTGCAAAATTTTACATCATCACGCATTGTAGTTAATGCTTGCGACAAATAATGTGTTTGCTCTGAAGGTTGTTTTAACAAATGCAACACCAATCGCAAGGCAGTTCGCTTACCAATTCCGGGTAACTGCGCCATTTCGTTGACTGCTTTTTCTAATAATTTTGATGAAAATTCCATTTAGCAAAAGTAGTTAATTTTGAAAAAGAGAATAGAAAAAAGAGAATAGAAAATAGANNTCTATTTTCTATACTCTATATTCTCATTTATTCCTATTTTAGCACAAACAAAAAACCACTTTATGTCGTCAGGAACTATCTTAGCCATTATCATTATTTATTTCGGAATTCTGATTTTAATTTCAAATTTGGTCAGCAAAAAAGACAGCAGTAATGATGCTTTTTTTAAGGCAAATAAAAATTCGAAATGGTATTTGGTAGCGTTCGGAATGATTGGAACGGCACTTTCTGGAGTGACATTTATTTCGGTTCCTGGCGAAGTAGGAAATCCCGATTTGCAGTTTAAATATTTCCAATTTGTGTTAGGAAATGCCATTGGTTTTATTATCATTGCAACCGTTTTGCTTCCACTCTATTATCGAATGAATTTGACATCGATTTATAGTTATATTGAACAACGACTTGGTGTTGTGAGTTATAAAACTGCAGCAACAATCTTCCTGATAAGTCGCACGATTGGTTCTGCTTTTCGTTTGTATTTGGTTGTAATTGTATTGCAACGTTTTGTGTTTGATGCTTATAACATTCCGTTTGCAATGACGGTTTTAATTTCATTAGCATTAATATTTGCTTACACGTATCGTGGCGGATTGAAAACGATTATTATCACCGATACTTTGCAAACCTTCTTTTTAGTTTCATCGGTTTTCTTGACTATTATTTTTATTTGCAATAGTTTGGATTATAGTTTTACAGAAGCTTTTGAAGCTGTAAAAAACAGTAATTATTCGAAAGTTTTCTTTTATGAAGATTACTTAAAAGGCAATTATGTTGTGAAACAAATTTTGGGTGGAATTTTTGTAACTATTGCCATGGTTGGATTAGACCAAGATTTAATGCAAAAGAATTTGAGTTGTAAAAATATTGGCGAAGCGCAAAAAAACATGTTCACTTTTACCGGAATTTTTGTGGTAATTAATATTTTCTTTTTAAGTGTTGGCGCGTTACTTTACTTATATGCAGAGAAAAACGGAATTTCAGTTCCAATGGTTGATGGTGTGAAACGTACTGATTTATTGTTTCCAGAAATTGCTTTTAATCATCTAAATATTATTCCAGCAGTGGTATTTTTATTAGGATTGACAGCGGCGACTTTTGCCACAACCGATTCGGCTCTGACGGCTTTAACAACTTCTTTTTGTGTAGATTTTTTAGGAATGGACAAAGAAAGTAAAAATTGCAATAGTGAAATTCCAAATTCCAATGAAGAAATTGAAATAAGAAATAAAAAATTAGTTAGAACAAGACATTTGGTTCATGTTGGGTTTTCGTTGTTGATGTTTTTGGTGATAATTATATTTAATTCTTTGAATGACAAATCGGTTGTGACGATGATTTTTAAAGTGGCGAGTTATACTTACGGACCGCTGTTAGGATTGTATGCGTTTGGATTGTTTATGAAATCGAAAACGGTTCATGATAAATTGGTTCCGATTATTTGTGTGATTTCGCCTTTGGTTTGTTTTTTAATTGCTAAAAATTCGGCGGCTCTTTTTGGAAATTATGTTATTGATAACGAATTAATTATCGTTAATGGATTGATTACTTTTATTGGATTGTTGATGATAAGTAAGCCAGCTACTAGTCAGACTAAGTTTTAGAGATGAAACTTTATCAAAAGTTAAAATGAAAACTTAATTAGCTTTGAAAGTTTGGGAATGATAGCATTAAAATCCTTTATCAACTCCGACAGAGTTTCGAACTCTGTCGGAGTTAAATCGTTTAAAACATGAAAAAATATTTTGTTTTATTAGTAACTATTACACTATTTTCATGTAATGAAAATGATGAAATTTCATATCAACAACAAAACAAACAATCTGGTGTAGTAATTTCTTTTGATGATGATTATGTCAATGAATGGCATGCAGTAAATACCGTTTTGCAACCTTATAATTGGAAAGCTACATTTTTTGTAACTCGATTTAATCAATTATCATCAGATAAAATTCAAAAACTTAAAGCTTTAAAAAGCGAAGGACACGATATTGGTGGTCATGGTTTAAATCACTTAAATGCAATAAACTTCATTTCATCAAACTCGACAACTGCTTATATAAATGACGAAATTACACCTATGATTACTCAAATGAGTAGTTTTGATTTGCTACCAACATCATTTGCATATCCGTATGGTTCACGAAATACCACAACAGATAATTTACTTTTGAATGAATTTCAAATTATTAGAGGAACAACTTATGGCAATGCGGCTCCAATTTCGCAAAATTGTTACTATAAATCCGATAGTAGACTTGTTTTTGGTTTAGGGATAGATAAAAATTATTCACATTTTAATATTCCCTATTTTTTATCACTTTTAGAATATGCAAAAAAAAATAACAAAATTGTCATTTTTTATGCTCACAAACCAGTTTTAAGTTTTCAGAATAATTATGAAACCGAATATCAAACATTAATTGAAATATGCAATTATGTTAAAAATAATAATATGAAATTTTATACTATATCTGAATTATCAGATTTAGAACAGGCCAATTAAAAACTACTTTTCTAACGAAGATTTCTACAGATGTCTCTACAAAAATTAAAATGGAAACCTAATTAGCCCTGACAGAATGGAAATCCTTTTTTCAATTGC
>NZ_DQDX01000203.1:0-5415 GCF_003525665.1 Flavobacterium sp. | reverse complement strand
GGCAATTGAAAAAAGATTGCAATGGCGGCAGGAATTACCATCACTGATAAAGCCCGAGCCATTCGCTCCAGATGCTGAAACAAGTTCAGCATGACAAAAATTTAAATTGACAACAAGTTTAAATTAATATTGATTTGTAGTCAATAAAACCAAGGTGCAAGCTTCTTCTACTTTGATTGAATTGGCTTTTAGCAACTGATAAAACTCGGGATTTTCGGTTCCTGGGTTGAAAATTACTCGTTTTGGTTTGGTTTCGATGATGTAATTGTAGTATTCTCGTTGGCGAACCGGATTTAAATATAACGTTACGGTATCGATATTTGCCAATGGAATATTTTTAGTTCGGATGGAAACTCCGGCAACTTCTCCTTGATTTTGACCTATTGCAAGCACCGAATGACCTTTATCTACAAGCATAGTAATGGCTTTGAAGGCATATCTTTCTGGCTTTGTGGAAGCGCCAAGTACAAGTGTTTTCTTATTTTTCATAAATCTTGAAGTTATTTTTTAGAGGTCATTTATGGTACTGACCTATTTGAAATTTGTTTACAACAAAAGTAGTGTTTGTTGCGATTTCATCTTACAAAAGTAATGATTATTGTTTTTTATTTTAACTTTAGAAACTATTCTTTGTTTATCTTTGCTAATAGATAATTTAAACATTAATAAATGGAGGTTTTTTTTAATACATTTTTTGTCTTGATTGGTGCTTTATTTTCGGTTTTAAATCCGTTTGGTGCGATTCCGATTTTTGTTGGATTGACACAAGATTACGAGAAAGCCGAGCGTTCACGAGTTTCTTTATGGACGGCAATTAATGTTTGTATTATTCTAATCATCTCTTTTTTTGTTGGTGAATATGTGTTGCGATTTTTTGGAATTACGATTTCGGCACTTCGAATTGCTGGTGGAATTTTGATTGCTAGTTCGGGATTTGGATTACTAAATGCTAATCCGAAGAAGCAAAAAGGAATTAGTAAAAAAGTTGAAGAAGATTCTCAAAACAGAAATTCAATTGCGCTTACACCTTTGGCAATGCCTATGCTTGCTGGTCCGGGTTCTATTTCTTTATTAATTGCTTACTATCAAGACCATAACAATACAGCTGAAATATCTGCTTCTGTAGCTGCAATTTTTGCGGTTTCTTTACTTATTTTTATTATTTTAAGAAGTGCCAATTACTTAGCTAAATTCCTTGGAGCATCAGGAATTGTAGCAATTTCTAGAATTGTAGGTTTCTTGACTGTTGCAATTGGAATTCAATATATTATAAGTTCGGTCTTATCAATTATTAGAGGAATTTAACTACTGTTTAAGTACAATTTTGATTAACTTTATACAAAATTGTACTTATGAAAATTCTTTTAACTGGCGCAAATGGTTATGTAGGAAGGCGACTTTTGCCCGAATTACTTACAGAAGGTCATGAAGTAGTGTGTTGTGTTCGCGACAAAATGAGATTAGGTCTCGACAAAGCAACGCTTGATGCCATTACTGTTTGGGAAGTTGATTTTCTAAATGAAGTTGATTTTTCTGATCTACCCAAAGATATTGATGTTGCTTATTATTTGATTCATTCGATGACATCATCAACAACCGATTTTGATACGCTCGAATCGAAAGCTGCTCATAATTTTAATCTTTACATGAACGAAATTGGTGTAAAGCAAGTGGTTTATTTAAGCGGAATTGTAAATACCCATGTTCTTTCTAAACATTTACAATCAAGAAAAAATGTAGAAGATATTTTATTTGAAGGTAATTTTAAAACTACCGTTTTACGAGCCGGAATTATTGTTGGTTCTGGAAGTTCATCCTTTGAAATCATTCGAGACTTATGCGAAAAATTACCGATAATGATTACTCCGAAATGGGTTTTAACCAAGTGTCAGCCTATTGCTATTAGAGATGTAATTCAGTATTTAATTGGTGTTTTATTGCGTGAAGATTGCTACAACGATTCGTTTGATATAGGCGGACCAAATGTCATAACCTACAAAGAAATGATGTTGCTGTATGCCAAAACGAGAAAGATAAAATTGGCTATAATCACGCTACCATTTATGACGCCAAAATTGTCTTCTTATTGGTTGTATTTTGTGACTTCTACTTCCTATAAATTGGCGATTAATTTAGTCAACAGCATGAAAATGGAAGTGGTTTGCAAGGACAATCGACTTCAGAAAATTTTAAAAATCAAACCAATAACGTACGTTGATGCTATCAATTTGGCTTTCGTAAAAATCGAACAGAATTTAGTGATTTCGAGTTGGAAAGACAGTTT
The DNA here is from genome assembly GCF_003525665.1 of Flavobacterium sp. Taxonomy (GTDB): domain Bacteria; phylum Bacteroidota; class Bacteroidia; order Flavobacteriales; family Flavobacteriaceae; genus Flavobacterium. The sequence goes on along the minus strand of NZ_DQDX01000203.1, from coordinate 3,131 downwards.
GGTAAGTGGAAGATTTGAGCATAATTTATCAGAATTTATTCAGATTCCGAAATACGGATGTTTGAAAGATCACCAGACTAGGAAAGTAGTTGATATTGAAAAAGCATTGGATAATATTTGGACCATCGGTGGCGAACGCGGTTGGTATTATGGAAATTGGATGTGGCAAACACGCGGATTTCTGGATAAAATTGTTGGTGGCGTTGGAACACGTCGTGGTAGAACTAACCCAAGACATTTGGATACTGGTGATGCCTTAGATTTTTGGCGTGTACTATTGGCTAATAAAGAAGAAAAACGATTGTTGCTTTTTGCCGAAATGAAATTACCAGGTGAAGCTTGGCTCGAATTTAGAATTGATGAAGAAAATACGTTACATCAAATTGCAACTTTTAGACCAAGAGGAATTTTTGGCAGGTTGTATTGGTATTCGTTAGTGCCTTTTCACTTTTTTATTTTCGGCGGAATGATTGATAATATTATAAAGGCGGAACCACTAAAGTAAAGTTGGAAGTTTAAATCCCAATATAAAAATCCCAAATTCCAATTTAGCAGATTGGAATTTGGGATTTATAATTTGAAAATTTACTATTTAGTTTTTAGGCAAGAAAACTTCTGCCATCATGCAACGTGCGCTTCCGCCGCCACAAGCTTCGATAGTATCTAGACTTGAATGTAAAATCGTGATGTGTTCTTCTAATTGTGCAATTTGCTTTTTGGTTAATGCATTGTAAGCTGATGAACTCATAACTAAATATCTTCTTTCATCTGATCCTAAAACTTCCAGCATGTTTCCTGCAAAGTTGTTCATTTGATCTTCAGTAATTAAAATAATTTCTTTTTCATCTGATCTTAAACTGTCAAGAACCATTTTGCGTTCTTTTTTATCATCAATACAATCGGCACATATTACCGCAAAAGTATCAGCGATGCACATCATTACATTGGTGTGATAAATTAATTTTCGTTCGCCATTAACCGTTTGATACGCTTCAAAAATTATCGGATTTAAATCGAAATCTTCACAAAATTCTATGAATAATTCTTCATCGGCACGAGGTGAAAGTGCGCAGTATGCCTTACCATTTTCACGGTCTAAAACTACACTTCCAGTTCCTTCAAGATAAAACCCATCTTCTTCGGCTTGGGTGTAATCCATAATTCCGTCGTTAATTTGGAATCCTTTGTCTTCCAGAATGTCTAGAATATCTTCACGTCTTTCTGCACGACGATTTTCGGCAAACATTGGATACAAAACTACATCACCATTTTCGTGAAAAGAAATCCAATTGTTCGGAAAAATACTGTCTGGCGTGTCTGGATTTAGTGTATCGTCTACTACAGTTACATCAACACCAACCATTCTTAGTTTGTTTACAAAAGCATCAAATTCTTGTTGTGCTTTTTCATTGACATTTTCTGGAGTTAATCCGTCAAGGACTTTTTGATAATAATTGTTTACCGCCGTTTGTTCGTTCATTCTAAACGCTACCGGACGAATCATTAAAATTGAGTTTGTTGTTTGATTCATTTTATTTTTTGTTTTCTGTTGTCAGTTTTCGGTTATCTGTTAACAATCTTTGTCGAGAGTTCTTTTAAGTTTTCCAATTGCTTTCAACATATTTTATAAAGTTAAATATTTTTGCTCCTAAATTATCATAATCAGTTATAAATCTATCAATTTCAGGAATTAAATCTTTATATAAATGATTTATTTTAATCAAATGTCCTTTTGTTTCTAAACAACTTGAATGTGAATATACCAAGAATTTGATAAAATCGGCTTTATATCGATTTCTACCATAGCCTTCTACTATATTTGAATTTACTGAATCTGATGAGCGTCTAATTTGGCTTCCTAATTCATACATTTCATATTTAGGCAAAAGTAACGAAGCTGGATGCACTTCATAAAACAATGCTAAACTAATTTTGTAAATATCTAAATCCTGATAACTACTCATTACAACAATTTATAAAGTAAATAACTGAAAACCGATAACTGACAACTTTTTAATCACGAATTAAAGGAAGCGTCGAGCATCTTAAAAGACCTTCTTGTTTTGCAATTTCGGCATACGGAATTTCTTCTACAGTAAAACCTTGTTCGCGTAACCAGTTATTTAATCTTGTAAAATTCTTTTCAGAAACGACTACGTTGGTATCTATTGAAAACACATTAGAATTCATATTATACATTTCGTCACGTGTAATGTGAAACAGATTTTCTTTGCCAAATAAATCCACTAAATACACATAATCTGCTTCTTCACGGAAACCACTTTTGTAAATAATTCCTTTGTCTTTTCCTACAGGCTGAAAGCAACAATCAAGATGTAATGCGTTGTCGCGAGCTTCTAATTTAGATTTTACTAAATCGAACTCTTTTACAATTTTATTCGGAAACAAATCTTTTATGTATTGAACTCCTTGCATATTGGTTCTTGCTGTGATATAATCCTTATAATCGGAACCTTTATACGTTCCAATAAAAATATAATCGTTCCATAACATTACATCACCACCTTCGATATGAACTTCCTCTGGAGGACGAACGATTTTAGCCGGATTTATTTGGTCTAAAACATATTGAATAGCGTCTAATTCTCTATTTCTATCAGGTAGAATATTGGCTTTTACGAAAACATCATCTATTACAAATCCGATGTCGCGTGTAAAAATTTGGTTGTAGTTTTCAATCATTTCTGGTCGGAAAACTTGAACATCATATTTCTGAAAAACTTTATTAAAAGCTTCCATTTCTAAAATCATATCTTCTTCAATAGGATATGTTCCTGCAATGATGTGTTCTAATGATTTTGGGTCGTAAGCTTCTTCTTTTGTTGGTGTTGGTCCGTTATTTAATGCAGATCCTAACACCACAGCCCTTAATCGTGAGGTTTCGTTTTTTACATTTAATTGTAGCATAAAATAGCGTTTAACTTTACTTAGCTGATTTACTAGTGTAAGTGTTCACAAATATAAAAAAAGCGGATTGATTAATGAAGTTTTGTTATTAATTAAGTAGTTAAATTATCAAATAACTAATTTTAGTATTGTTATCATAAAAAAAAGCCTCACGTTGAGTGAAGCTTTTTTAGTTTTATAGATGTCTTGTCCTGAAATAGCGA
>NZ_DQDX01000201.1 GCF_003525665.1 Flavobacterium sp. | reverse complement strand
ATGAATTTATAGAAAAAAGCCAGAGTAGAATAATTTCAATGTCATTAATTCATCAAAATTTATACAATACAGAAGATGTATCTCATATATATATTCAAAAATATCTTGAAGATTTAGTAGATAATATTTTTCACACTTTCAATAACAAACTAGTTAAAGTAAGAATTAATTCAAACGAATATTATTTTGATATTCAAACGGCAATTCCATTAGGATTAATCATTAATGAGGTTTTGTGTAATTCTCTCAAACACGCTTTTGATGAAGGAGTTGATGGTGAAATTGTTATTGATTTACAAAAGATCGATGAAACTTTTACTTTAATTATTAGCGATAATGGAAAAGGAATGGATGATAAGAAAAAAAGAAAAGATGCTATTGGAATGGATTTAGTGGAACTACTTATCATGCAATTGAAAGCAACTATTGTTAAAGTTGAGGGAAAAGGGACCATGTATGAAATTAAATTTAAAGAAAAAATATAAACCCCAATTTAAAGAAATAATATAAACCCAAATTTAAATAAAAAACTTAACCTTATGAATTCACGTATTATTGTTGTAGAAGACGAACTTTTTATAGCTCGCGATATTAAAGAAATTTTAAAAGAAGAAGGCTATGAAGTTATAGTTAATGTTACTAGTGTAGAGCAAGCTATCGAATTAATTGAAGAAACTAATCCCGCCTTGGTTCTAGTAGATATAAATTTAAGCAGAAGTAAAGATGGTATAGATTTAGGGCACTATTTACTTAAAAAGGATAGAATGCCATTTATATACATTACATCTTTTACTGATAAATTTACAATGGACAGAGTAAAAGAAACAAGACCTTATGGATTCATTGTAAAGCCCTTTAAAACTATTGATCTTCTAACTACAGTTTCTTTGGTTTTGAATAACTATCAATATAAGAATATAGATGTGTTGCGTATGAAAGAACCTGCAAATGATGAAGTGCCCTATAGAATAAAAGAAACCATAAATTATATAAATCAAAATATACATGAAAAAATTGAAATCGATGATTTAATAAAAATAACCAAATGGAAAACACATCACTTCATTAGAACCTTTACACAAACAATTGGAGTTACTCCCTATCAATATATTTTAAATCGTAAGATAGAAAGAGCTAAAATACTTATGGATGATGATCAATATAGCATAACAGATATTGGTTATATGTTAGGATTTCAGAGCTACACCAATTTTGCTAAAGCCTTCAAGAGATCAACAGAATATTCTCCGAGAGAATTTAAAAAACTAATGATTGCAAATAAAGCAAGTAAAGAGCAATCAGCCAATTAAAGAGTATTTCGTCCCATGAATATTGCCCCAAATAGTATCTAACTTTTTGGGGCATGTTCATTTTTAGAATTGGGCTTTTCTTTATCTACTACAAAATTAAAACTAATAGCAATAATCGACTTATTCGGTCAATAAAGGTAAACTTTTACTTTTTTGCTTGAAATACCTTTGCGGAATATTGTATCTATAAAGTATAGGTGCCGTGTTTATTAAATTTTTAATTCTTTAATATATGAAAATGTTGAACAGGTCAAAGCTAAAATTGGTAGTCTTGATGTGCTTGCTAGTAACTAATACAGTTACAGTTTTTGCCCAAGCTACCGATGAAGGTCCAGAGCCACCTCCGCCTTCTGCACCAATAAATGATTGGATTCCTTATGTGGCTGTAGCGGTTGTTCTCTTGGTTCTGGTAAAATTTTATGCGCAATCAAAAAAAACTCGGTTAGATTCTTAAAATTCTAGAAGAACGAAAAGGGATGTTTAATATGCTTTTTGAGAGTACTCAATTATGCGGGTGTGTTTATTAATAAGATTTTTAAATCTAAAATTATAATTCTATTTATTTTGAAAAAATTTACAACAATTAAAAAAATGAAAACTGTAACGCTTTTAAAAGGCAGTTTCATTTTAGCTTTGTTTGGTGTAAGTACTGGTTGGTCTCAGGTGCAAAATTACGATAACTTTTTTATTGGTAATGATAGTCACTTTTATATCGGTACAGATTCCTTTACCTTGGGATCATCAGCACAAACAAAAACCACTAGAACCGCATCTACTTATGGTGTATTGATTTTTGGTGCTGGTGCAACAGCTTCAGGAGCAGCAGATGCAAATTTTCTAGATGGTTACGCTAGAACAATGGGTGCTTCTGAATTTGTTTTTCCAGTAGGGCAAGCAGGAGTTTATGCGCCAATTGCAGCAATCCCTACAACAGCTACAGGAGTTGACGCGGCATATTACAATGCCAATCCAACAACTATTGGTTCAGCATTAGATGCTTCAGTCACAGCAATTTCTTCTACGCAATATTGGCACATGCTTTCTGCAAGTGCAGATGCACAAGTTGTTTTGTCATGGAGATCTTCAAGCAATGTTTCAACACTTACCTCTGGTGTATTAACAGATCTTGTTATTGCGGGTTGGAACGGAACTTCTTGGGTTCAAATTCCTTCTACTTTAGAAGTAGCTGCTAACTCATTTTTGGGTAGTAATGCAACACTATCTTCTGGTACAATTATTACTGATGCAGCAGTAGATCTAAACACGTATTCTTATTTTACCTTAGCCTCTAAAGGTGGTGTATGTTCTCCTTTAATAACTTCTTCTGGAGTTACTAAAACATGGAGTGGTTCATGGTCTCCATCTGCGCCAACATTAGCAGATCCTGTAATTATCAGTACTGCTTATTCTGGAAGTCTAGCTTGTAATTCCTTAACTCTTAATGCAAACGTTACTTTAGCAGATGGTCAATCTGTTGAAATTGTTAATGGTGCATCTGGAACTGGAAAAATTATTATGTCTAGCCAAGCCAGTGTTGTGCAACGCAATGGTGCATCAACGGCACCAAATATTGAACTTACTAAACAAACTAGAACGTTGCGTGTAAACGACTATGTATATTGGGGAACACCAATTGCTGGAGATTTCTTTAGTCAATTGGCCGATGCAAAAGCCGTTACAGGTGCTTTAACAGGTGCTTTTGACTTAAAGTATAAATACACGTCTGGTGCTGGTGGTGGTTGGTCTGCTTTGACAGCTACAACTACTGGTAAAGGATATATAACAAGAGTTGCTCCTCAAGCTCCGTTTACATCAGCCTCTGCAACAGATAAAATTGATCTTAAGTTTACTGGTGTTGCAAATAATGGTGATATAACTGTTGCTGTTGCTAAAAATGCAGCTTCACCAAATGGTGGTACTAGTCATAATTTATTGGCTAATCCATATCCATCAGCAATTGATGGTGACAAATTTTTAATTGAAAATCCCGCTATAGACGGTGTTCTTTATGTATGGCAAGCAGGAACTGCACCTGCAGCAGGAACGGGTAATTATGCTCAGGCAGATTACTTAACTTACACTCGCGCTGGTTCGGTAGCTACATCTGGAGTTACGGGTACATTTGATGGTAAACTTGCATCGGGTCAAGGTTTTAAAGTTAAAGCTTTAAATTCTGGCGACGTTACTTTTACTAACTGTATGCGTTTGTTAGGTGATAACAACAGCTTCTTTAGATCGGCTAATGCATCTGTAGCTGGTGGTGCTATAGATTTTGATAGTTTTAAACTTTCTATGACAGGAGCAAATGGTGTTTTCAGTCAAATATTAATTGCTTATTCAGATCAAACTACATTAGGTTATGATAGAATGTATGATGCAAGTAGAAATTCTGTAAGCTCTGCAATGTTATACAGTATTTTTGAAACTGATAACGCCAAAATGGCAATCAATGCTAGACCAAGCTTTGTAAATACAGACGAAGTTCCATTGGGAGTGTCAAAATCTAATACAGTAAACGAGGCATTTACAGTTTCTATTTCAGATAAAAAAGGAGTATTTACAACTGCTGGAGTAAATGTTTATATTCATGATACAGTAAACAATACCTACCATAATCTTAATACTGGAGATTTTACTTTCTCTTCAAATGTAGCGCAATTAAACAACCGTTTTAAAGTAGTTTACCAAGCTTCAGCATTGGATAATACTGACTTTAATAGCTATATTTCTATGGCAACAATTAATGATGGAACTTTAAAAGTTACTGCTACTATTGGTATGACTGAGATTCAAGTGTATGACATAACTGGTAAATTAATTCAAGTTGAAAATGCTAATGGTGAACTAAGTTTATCTAAACCATTCAATCACGCCGAAGGATTTTACATCGTCAAAATTAAGTTGGAAAACGAAGGAATTGCTACGCAAAAATTAATCAACAGAGAATAATTATGTACACAATTAAAAGAAATTGGGTACTAGTTGCTGGTTGTATAGTGCTTTTTCAAGGTGCAACGACTGCTCATGCTCAAGAGAATTCTACTAAATCTTACGATAAATGGTCGGTAGAATTCAATGCAGGACAAAGTAAAGGTGTAAAACCTTACTCCATTGGATATTATTCTTCCAATCCTAATAAGTTCTTTAACTTTTCTGGTGTAAATCATTTTGACCTTGGTGTTAGATACATGTTCAATACTAAATTCGGATTTAAGGTTGATGCTGCGATGGATAAACTAAGTGATCAAAGCGGAAGCGGATCGTTAGCATTTAAAACACAGCAAATGCGTTTCGGATTTCAAGGTGTTGTTAATCTTGGACGTATGCTAGATTTTGAATCGTTTACCAACCGTTTTACTATTTTAGGACATGCTGGTTTACAAGTATCACGATTTAGTGTAAAAGAAGGTGTAAATAAAGACTTAAGTGAAGACAATGGAGGTATCATGTTAGGATTAACTCCTCAATTACGTTTAACAAATTGGTTAGTTCTTACAGGTGACTTTACTGCTATCAACAACGTACGTCAGCATTTAGCTTGGGATGGTAATGCATCTGGTTCAGACAACAATTTATCTGGACTAATGTTCAATACTTCTCTTGGTCTTACTTTTTACTTAGGAAAACAAGAAAAGCATGCCGATTGGTATGTAGTGAACGATCAACAAGCTAAAGAAGATGAGTTAAAAGAGACAAAGCAGAAGATAGCTGAGTTAGAAACAAAAATGAACGATACCGATAGAGATGGTATTGTTGATTATCTTGATACTCAAAACAACACACCTGCTGGTGTAGTAGTAGATTCTAAAGGTAGGTTTATAGATACCAACAGAAACGGTGTTCCAGACGAATTAGAAAAAATCACTAAAGATAGTAGAGACAGTTCTAATAGTCCTATTGTTGAAAAATCTGACGCTATTAAATCGCTTTTTGAAAAAGGATATCTAAACATATTCTTCGATGTTAATCAAGACAACCCTAATGCTGGTTCTACAAATAATGTGTATCACATCATTAATTTCTTGAGAAGTTACCCTGATGCTAAAGCTAAATTAGTGGGTTATGCCGATGTTCGTGGCAATGAAAGTAAAAACAAAGACCTTTCACAACGCCGTGCTCAAAGATTGTATGCTATTATTATTGCAAGTGGTATAAACGCTAGTAGAGTAACTATAGAAGGGCAAGGTGTAGATGCATCTTATCCAGCCGACTCTAAAATTGGTTTAGACTTAGCAAGAAGAGTTTCAGTTATCATTGAATAAAACAAAATAGAGTTAAAAACACAATAATTAAAATTTAAATAATACAAATATGAAAAATATAACAAAATTATTTTTTGCCGCAGCATTCCTTACAGTAGGAATTGCTTCTGCACAAAGTGGAGTTGGTGTAGGGACTACAACACCAGACGCCTCTTCTGCATTAGATGTAACCTCTACTACAAAGGGTTTCTTAATGCCAAGAATGACCACAGTTCAAAGAACTGCAATTGCAACTCCTGCAACTGGTTTGCAGGTTTATGATACTACAACTAACTCGCAATGGTATTACAATGGTACTGTATGGGTGCAAGGTGCAGTAAAAGCAGATCAAAAATGGATAGATGACACCGATAATAATATAGCTTTAAATTCTACAGTTGCTTTGGATTCTGTAAAGTATACTAATTCTGGATATAAAATATTTGATAAGACTAACACTAGTTATACATTTTGGAGAAATTCAACAAGTCAGCATGAGACATTTGATATTAAGACCTTCAATTTTAGAAATTTATTTCATACCAATGCTTCGAAATTAGTTACAATAAATCCTAGTTTTAATGATTATACTAATAATGCATTTTATGGAATTGTTGACCAAACTGATACACACTCTGGTAAAACATTGTTTAATATTCAATCTAGACACATTATCGACAGAAATAATGCTAATAATTATAATGTTATATATAATAATTGGAGTTCAGGTGAGCATTTTGGAACTGGTACTGTAAATACTTTATACTCTTCAATTTCACAAACTACAGTAGGCCCATTAGCTACTGTAACAAATGCTTTTGGTAGTTCTAATACTATGATGAACTTTAGCACTAATAGTTCTACAAACTCTTTCGCTGGTCATTTCCTCAATTCTCATAGAGGAACAGGTTCAATTACCCATGCTTATGGACTTTTTTCATCTGTTGACGCATTAAATTCAACATCTAATATAACTAATGTATATTCTGGTAGATTTGATATACAATTTCCTAATTCATATACAGGTACTATAACAAATGCTTATGGATTATTTGTGAATCAAAGATTTATGGGAACAACAACTAATGTTACAAATGAATATGGTCTATATATAAATAATTTGACTCGTGGGTCCTCTAGCAGATATGCTATATATACAAATGACGGATTAATTTATTTCAAAGATAGAGTTGGTATTGGTACAACTACTCCGACTGCTTCCTTAGATGTTAGAAGTACCAATACAACCGAATATGCTAAAGTTGCTATTTTATCAAATTCTATTGGTGATCCCTTATTTAATTTATCAACAAAAAGAGGTCAGGTAACAAATTTAACAGGTAATATTTCAAGTAAAATTAGTTTAGATTATGATTTGCTTGAAAATGCATCTATAAATTTTCACAGAGGACCAAGTACTACAGGTGGTTTTTTATCATTTGCAACTGATAATGGTACAGAAAGAGTTAGAATAATTACAAATGGTAACGTAGGTATCGGTACAACAACTCCAACTTCAAAACTACAAGTAGTAGGTTTACCAGTACATGTAGACAACGCTGCTGCAGTAACTGCAGGTTTAACAGCTGGTGCTTTCTATCATTCTGGTGATGGTATTGTAAGAGTAGTATACTAGTAAAATAAAAAAATAATATAAATTAAATAATATACATAATATGAAAAAATATATTTTAAGTATCATGATGCTTGCTGGTGCACTTGCCACTCAAGCACAAGAGGCTCCAACAACAGGGTTTCTTTTACCAAGAATGACAACCGCTCAAAAAACCGCGCTAGTAAACCCTGCTAAAGGTCTTACTATTTTCAACACAACTACAAACGTTCAAGAAATTAATACCGGTACTGCTGCAGCGCCGGTGTGGAGTGTGGTTAGTGCAGGTAGTGGTGTAAAATGGGTTGATGGTGCAACTGCTGGTGATATTGAATTAGTTAATCCAACGGGTGTTGATTATGTTAAACATACTAATAAAGGATATTTATCTTATGATAAGAACGATGTAGCTATTAAATTTAATCTAGGTGCTAATGGTATTACTACAGGAGGACATTCTATTTTTAATTATTCAAAAATGGAAAAGAGTTTATTCTCAAATGTAGTTGAGAATAACACATCTCAAGATAGATTTTTTACAAAAGGATTGATTAATGTTATTGATGCTGGTTATATAAAGCCTACAACAAAATCTAGTTTTGGATTATATAACTTAACTACTATTCCTGATAATAATACAAATTCTTATGGTTCTGTTTATTCGGCAATGAATTTTGCAGATGGATGGGGTTCAGGACAAGTAGATATTTTGGGTGGGGCTTTTAATATAGCAACTTCAAGAATAAATCAAAATATTAATCATTTAATTGGGACATATAATATCGCCTCTGTAAGTGGTGATAAAAATATTACTAGAGTTGCTTCTGTATTTGGTGAGGTAAACTTTAGAGGCACATCTACTACTAATGCTTCAGGCACAATTGGTATATCATATAATTTCTTTGCACCTTCAAATTTTGAATTATCGTCACAAAATGTTGTTTCACATTCATCTTATTTAGCATCCAATTCATTTGCTTCAACTTATTCTGGTACAGTTACTAATATTTACGATTTCAGATCATTAAATTATGATCTTCCTACAAGTGGAACAATTACAAATCTTTATGGAATTGCCATTGAAGGAAATCTTAAAAAAAATTACATTAGCGGTAAAACAAGTATAGGAAATAGAACAGCAATTAATAGGAATGCGATGTTAGAAGTAAGTGGAGTATCTTTATTTAATTTTCCGGAAACAAGTTTACTGGCTAGGTTTTGGAATGATGATGTAAATGGTTTAAGATCTTTAGATATTTCTAATTATACCAGTTCAGATGGTGTTACAGGCGCAGGCTGGAATTTTAATGCTCGTTCATTAGCAGGTAAAATAAAATTTCAAACAAACAGTCTTGATCGTTTAATTATAACTGAAGATGGAAGATTGGGTATCGGAACATCGAATCCATCGGGAATTTTAAGTGTATTAAGTTCAACTTACATTAATTTTGATAGAGCTAATTCAACAGCTCCAATGAATTTATTATTAAGAAGCTCACTTGGCACTACGAGTTCTCCATCTGCATTAACTAATAATTCAGAAGTAGGTAAATTAACATTTGATGGTTTTGATGGTACTACATGGAGATTAAATGGAACAGCGAATATTATTGCACAAGCAACTGAAAATTGGACTGCATCAAGTACAGGAACTAAATTGAAATTTGCAACTACTCCTAATGGGTCAACTACAATAACTGAAAGATTAGTAATTGAAAATAATGGTAACGTAGGTATCGGTACAACAACTCCAAC
>NZ_DQDX01000173.1 GCF_003525665.1 Flavobacterium sp. | reverse complement strand
ATACAGAACTTAAAGGAAAATGGAATGAGTTGAAAGGAACTTTAAAGCAAAAGTATGCAGAATTAACCGACGATGATTTGCTTTTTGAAGAAGGAAAAGAAGATGAATTGTACGGAAGAATCCAGCAAAGAATTGGTTCAACTAAGGAAGAAATTAAAAAAATGATTTCTGAATTGTAATAAAATTTAGCACGGAGAATCATTTATCTCTGTGCTTTTTTATTTTATTTTTTTGAACTTTTAAAAAATGAATAATCCGTTTTTTTAATTACTTATAGTAAACTTTAACAATTTATAAGTTATTAAATTTCAACGGTAAGCAATAAAAACTACTCCAAAAGCAACAGTCGAAATAGCTCTAAATGTTTTTGATGTAAAAAAAAACTATCTTTACTTAAATGAATTAGCACTTATGAAAGTATATTTAAAATTTGATTACAATATTTTAACCAAAAAAATCATCCAAGAAAAGCTTGCAGAGCTTGGTTGCAAATACAATATTGCAGGATTTGGCGAAATAGATTTTTTAGAAAATATTCCTGATGAAAAGATTAATGAATTATCAGCTAAATTGGAATCGTATGGGATTGAAATGGTTGAAAATCAGAAAAGTGTTTTAGTTCAAAAAATCAAAGACACCATTAATGAATTGGTTACAAGCGAAGAACCTTTAAATGTAAAAAGTTCGGTTTTTATTGCTGAAAAATTGAATCATAGTTATGGATATTTGTCTAATTTATTTTCGGATGTTACCTATACTTCAATCGAAAATTATATTATTATTCAAAAAATTGAATTAGCTAAACAACTTATTATTAGCAACCAACTAAGTTTAACAGAAATAGCTTATCGATTAAATTATTCTAGTGTTGCCCATTTAAGTACACAATTTAAAAACACAACCGGAATTACTCCATCGGCTTTTCAAAGAATTATTACCAAAAGACGCGAATTATCCTCAAAAAACAACTCTTAAAAACCTAAACTGATGACTACAGATTTTATCTATATAACACTTGCTGATGATGATGAAGATGACAGATTATTTTTCACAGATGCTTTTAGTGAATTAAAAATTGACACGAAAGTAAATACTTTTAATGACGGAGTTGAGCTGATGGATTACTTGAATAATTCAGAATCTGTTTTACCAAACATTTTGTTTTTGGATTTAAACATGCCTAGAAAAAATGGCGTTGAATGTTTGTTAGAAATTAAAGAAAATGAACGTTTTAGTGACATTGCAATTGCTATCTATTCTACCTCATCGTCTGAAGAACACATAGAAGAAACTTTTGTAAATGGTGCAAATATTTATATAAAGAAACCAAGCGATTTTAATACTTTGAAAAAAATACTTTCAGAAGTAGTTACTCTAAATTGGCAATACCATACTTCTGGATTGAATAAGGATAATTTTTTATTGAGAATGTAATGTTTAAATACCTACAACTTTATAAATCGACTGTATTTTTAAAAGTGATTTTTGTGCTTTCTATTGCCATTATCTTTTTTATTGCTGCAATCACTTTTAAGCATATTACGGTTTTAAAAAATTCCTCAATTTGGTTAAATAAAAGTTACGAAGTTAACACCGAATTGGAGCGATTAATATCTTACATAAAAGATGCCGAAACGGGACAAAGAGGATACTTATTATCTAAAGATGATTCCTATTTACAGCCTTATTATGTATCGAAAGATTTAGTCAAAGTGTCTTTTGATAAAGTGTCTAGGTTAACTAAAAATAGTAGAACGCAACAGAGTAATTTAAAAAAGTTGTTGTATTACATCAATAAAAAACAAAATTATTTATCAAAGTCACTTTATTTAATTAAGCAAAATAAAACGGATGAACTGCAGATTCAAAAAAACTTAACTGAAGGAAAAATTGTCATGGATTCTATTAGAAGTAAAATAGAAGACATGATATTAGCCGAGCAGAATCTTTTAAACGAAAGGCAAAAAGATTATGAAGATACGATGGCCTACACTCCAATATTTATTTACTTAACATTATTAGTCACGTTATTTTTAATTACCAGCGCGTTTCTAAAAATGAATAATGATTTAAGTGCTCTAAAAAAGGCCAACAACATACTTATGGTAAGTAATGAAGCCAATAATTTAGCAGAAATTGTAGGTAATTTTGGTAGTTGGCAGTTAAATCTTGAAAAGAACACTTACATTTTTTCTGATAATGAATTTAGATTATTAGGTCATTTACCGCAAGAATTTGAAGCAAGTTTGGAAGAATTTTTAAAATTTGTCCATCCTGACGATTTGGAATTTGTAATAGAAAAGACAAAGAACATGTCTTCTGATACGAATCTTGCTCCATTTACATATAGAATCATTAGAAAAGATGGTCAAATAAGATACTTTAGAGGTTTAGGCAGAGTTGTAGAAAACGCATCTGGTCAAAAGACATTTATTGGTACAACAAGTGATGTAACGGAAGAAATTTACGATAAAAAAATAATTGAAGACCGAAATCGAGAGCTTGAAACAACCAACAAAGAATTAACTGCTTTCAACTATATTGCTAGTCACGATTTGCAAGAACCACTTCGAAAAATTGAAACTTTCATCTCACGATTAGTAGATAAAGATTTTAATAATATTTCTGAAGCTGGCCAACAATACATCACGAGAATTCAATCATCGGCAAGTAGAATGCGAGTTTTGATTGATGATTTACTCCAATTTTCAAGAACCAATAAGGCTGAAAAAGTATTTGAAAAAATTGATCTAAATGGTTTATTAGAAAATGCCAAACAAGAATTAGCTCAATTAATAGAAGATAAAAATGCAATAATTGAAAACACCGAATTGCCAATTTTAAATGTAATTCCATTTCAAATGCAGCAGTTGTTCATCAATTTAATTGGAAACTCTTTGAAATACAGCAGGGAAAATGTAACACCACTTATCAAAATTGAAAGTTCATTAATTACTGCCACAACCGAAGAACTTTTGCCAAATACAAAAGACAAGTTTTATAAAATTTGTGTTGAAGATAACGGAATCGGATTTGAACAAGAATATGCCAACAAAATTTTTATCCTTTTCAATAGACTTCACAATAAAAATCAATTTGATGGAACCGGAATTGGTTTAGCCATTTGTAAAAAAATAGTAGAAAATCATAAAGGTTATATTTTTGCCGAAGGTCATCCTAATGAAGGTTCAACATTTACAATTTATCTTCCTACAACATAAAAAAAATCAACTATGTCTAAATTTAAAACCCTTATACAAGTTTTAAAAGATACTCTTAATGGTTTTTTTGAGCATAAAATACTAAAAATGAGTGCTGCTTTGGCTTATACAACCGTATTTTCAATGGCGCCAATGTTATTAGTTGTTTTATTTTTATGCGATATTTTTCTTGGTCGAGAAGCCATTGAAGGTGCCATCTTTAATCAAACCAATAGTTTTATCGGTCCAAATGCTGCGCAACAATTGCAATTAATGATAAAAGGTTTAACAATTTCCAATGATAGCAATATTGCTGGAATTGTGGGAATTGTAGTTTTAATAATTGGTGCTACATCGGTTTTTGCCGAAATTCAAGATTCTATCAATACCATTTGGGGAATTAGACCTAAGATTAAATCGGGATTTTGGTTGTATTTAAAATCGAGATTACTATCCTTTGGAGTAATTGGTAGTTTAGGATTTATTCTTCTGGTATCTTTAGGATTTTCGGCATTATTAGATTTTGCAAATGATCAATTATTTTCAGAATTTTCAACAATTGGTGTTTATTTGATGAACATCGCAACTACTTTGTTGACGACGGCAATTATTACAATGCTCTTTGGTTCTATTTTCACCATTTTACCCGATGCTAAAATCGCCTGGAAACAAGTAAAAGTAGCTTCCATTACAACAGCAGTTTTATTTATGCTTGGCAAGTTTTTGATTTCCTATTATATTTCTAAATCCAATATTTCATCCATGTATGGAACCGCTGGATCACTTGTTGTTCTAATGATTTGGGTATATTATTCTTCTGTAATTTTATATTTTGGTGCCGAATTTTCAAAATGTTATGCAGTAAAATTTGCCGCGCCAATTAAACCATCAGAATTTGCCGAACTAGTTCAAGTTGTTACAGTTCCAACCGATTCTAAAACAATTCAAAAAGCCGATGAAGAAATAAAAGAGCTAAAAAAAGCTGATGAAATTGAGTTGAAACCCACAAACACAAATTCTTCCGAAAAATAAATTTCTTTATAAATTTAAGATCAAAAACTCTCGTCAAGGGAGTTTTTTTTTGTTTAAAAAATAACATGTGGTAATTCTGTAATTATTACTAAACATCCTATAACAGAATAATTTCAAATCTATTGCAATTTTGTAATGTAGAATATAACGCGTTCAATTTCAATATTTACAAATACAATAGATGAGAATTCTATAACGATTTTGTAAAATGATATAACAAGTAAACATCTTTAAAATTGGAACTTTGTAACGTAGATAATCTATAACAACAACATATATTCAACCAATATTAATTTAAAAAAATCAACATCATGCAAAATTTACTTTACACAATCGCAATAATTTTAGTAATACTTTGGGCTTTAGGATTTTTCGTATACAGTGCAGGTAGCATCATTCACATACTTTTAGTGATAGCAGTTATAGCAATATTATTACGATTAATAAAAGGTCGTGGAGTATAATTCTTTAAAAAAGTTTAATCTTAAAAAAAATGCTATGAAAGATAAAAATTTAATAATAGGATTACTCGGCGGAGTTGCCGTTGGAGCAGCTCTAGGAGTTTTATTCGCACCAGCAAAAGGAAGCGAAACAAGAAAAAAAATTAGTGACAAAGGTCATGATTTGAAAGACAGTTTAAAAGATACAGCTTGTAAAATATCTGATAAAATTGCGCAAACTGTTAGCACTTTAAAAAACGAATCTCAAGATGTACTAATTGATGCGAAAGAAATTTTACAAGAAGAAAAAGCAAATCTTGAGAATCTAAAACAAATCAATAAATCAAACATACTTTAAATAATAAAACTGAAAACATGAAAAACTTAATTAAATCTATCCTCACAGTAATGGCTATTGCTTTTACTATAACTACAAGTGCTCAAGAAACAAAACAAAATTATGATCAAGGATTCCGTTTGGGATTTGGAATTAGTGGAGGACTTCCATTAGATGATCCATATGATTTTAATTTAGGTGCCGATGCAAGATTACAATATGACTTATCTAAAAAATATTCATTAACATTCACTACAGGTTTCAGTAACTTTTTTGTGTCTGGCGATGATAATGATTTAGGTTATATTCCTGCAAAAGCTGGTTTTAAAGCATTTGTACTTAAAGATCAATTGTATTTAATGGGTGAAGTTGGTGCTGCATTTGCTGTAACTAACGGTTATGATAAAACATCGCTACTATTAAGTCCAACAATTGGATATGCAACAAGCGCAATTGATATTAGTTTAAGATACGAACATTTCAACGACTTTCCTGTAATGGATGGAGCATCTACTGATACTGGATTGGGATTAGTATCACTTAGAATTGCTTACGGTTTCAAGTTGTAAAAAAAAAAAAATTGTAATGAAAAAGGTAATTAAATCAACAGGATTACTCACAGTGATATTAGCTTTTGTGTCTTGCACAAGTGAACAAGAAAAAAAAGCAGAGCGTTTAACCGATAACTACATTCGATTTGTAGATTCGGTAGCTGCTATTCCTTCGGATGAAGCTGCAGCAAAATGGAATGAAATTGAAAAAATATACGACAACAAAACAAGTACTTTAAATACCGAAGTTGACAAACTTGAAAACAAAGCGAAACTTGATAAAAAAATCAATGAAGCTGTTGCAAGGTATGAGAACTTCAAGATTTTAATTATCGAAAAAAAGGTAATTCTTGACGCCAACAATGAAGATTTGAAAGAAAAGAAAGTGCTTTTTGGTGCCGACTATGTAAGTGATAATTTTAAGTTCGAATGGGTAAACAAAGATAACATACTGGCTGTATACGATCATTTTGTAACAACCGTTTCAAAGTATAAAGATGCTTACTCAAGAGAAGATTGGGATGAAATCAAAATGCTGTATGAAGCATTAGACACCAGAAAAAACACGGTTGAAAATGAAGGTTTGTCTGGTTCCGATAATAGAAAAATTGCTATGTTAAAGATAAAGTTTGCTCCTATGTTTACATTCAACCGAATGGGTGCAAAATCTGATGAAAATGCTACGGCAAAAAAATAAGGTTAAGTTTGAATTTTGTTTAAATTGGGGAAAGCCAGCGGAATTTATTTCGCTGGTTTTTATCTTTTATCGAATTTCGAAATGTCGTAAAAAAAATGCCAAACTAAATAATTCTAGTTTGGCATTTTTTATTTTTAAAAGTAAGTTTTAATTAAAAAACTTCGCTCTCTTTTAGTTTTTCCATGTTGTTAACCAATTGAAGTTCGTCAACAAATTTCTGAATTTTTCCGTTCATTACGCCATCCATATCGAATACATCTAATCCAATTCTGTGATCTGTTACACGACCTTGAGCATAATTGTAGGTTCTAATTTTTGCCGAACGGTCACCAGAACTTACTTGAGAAGTACGCTTTGTAGCATCTTCTGCTTCTTTCTTAGCCAATTCTTGCTCGTATAATCTAGAACGTAATACGTTTAATGCTTTATCTTTATTCTTGTGTTGCGATTTTTGATCTTGACATTGCGCTACTAAACCAGTTGGAATGTGTGTTAAACGAACCGCAGATTTTGTAGTATTTACCGATTGTCCTCCAGGTCCAGACGAACAAAAGAAATCTACACGAACGTCGTTCATATCAATTTGTACATCAAATTCTTCTGCTTCTGGTAAAACCATTACCGTTGCTGCAGATGTGTGCACACGACCTTGAGTTTCGGTTTGAGGAACACGTTGTACACGGTGAACACCAGCTTCAAATTTCAAAGTTCCGTAAACATCTTCACCAGTTACTTCAAAAATCACCTCTTTAAATCCACCAGAAGTTCCTTCGTTCATATCAACAACCGAAGTTCTCCATCCACGCGATTCACAATATTTGGTGTACATTCTAAACAAATCTCCAGCAAAAATCGATGCTTCATCGCCACCAGTTCCGGCACGAACTTCAACCATTACGTTTTTAGAATCTTCTGGATCTTTCGGAATTAATAAAAATTTAATTTCTTCTTCCAATTCTGGCAAACGACCTTTAGCTTCATCAAGTTGCATTTTGGCCATTTCTACCATTTCTGCATCACTTCCATCGGCAATAATCTCGTTTGCTTCTTTAATATTTGCATCAAGAGTTACGTATTCATCACGCTTCTCCATCAGATTTTTTAAACCTTTATATTCCTGATTCAGTTGAACATAACGTTTTTGATCGCTGATAACATCGGGTTGAATAATCAAATCCGAAATCTCATCGAAACGCTGTTTTACATATTGAAGTCTTTCTAACATTTTGTATTCTTTATTTGGAGTGCAAAATTACTAAAAAGTGTTCAGTAATCAATAGTGAGTTAACAGAAATTAAACACAATTTTAAAAAATAGCGGCATTTCAATAAGTTTGTCAAACCATTCAATACCAAAAACTAAATTTAAACTAATTAATTTTATTATTTTTACCCAATAAACAATCCATTTCATGAAAATTACATCAATCAAACTTGTATTTACTTTAGCAATCCTAACAATAATAACTTCTTGCAACAACAAATATTCTAAAATTGAAAAAGCAAATTGGTTTATTGGTGATTGGGAAAATGCATCAGATGAAGGAAGTTTTAGAGAAATTTGGACTAAAAAAAATGATAGTATCTATTCTGGATTAAGTATTGTTGTGATCGAACAAGATACTGTGTTTTACGAAAATGTGAGTTTGGAGCAAAAAAATGATTCGGTTTTTTACAATGTTTCTGTAAAAGGGCAAAATAAAGATGAAGCAATTTCGTTTTACCTTACCTCTTCTGATAATGACAAACTGGTTTTTGAAAATCCAAATCACGATTATCCATCAAAAATTACTTATTCTAAAGTTACTAAAGACAGTATCGTTGCAGAAATATTTGGTTTAAAAGATGGAAAAAAGATCACAGAATCTTTTCCTATGAATAGAAAATAATAATTTTACATTATATAAAGAATGAAAAAATTAAATTTTATAGTTGTCGTTTTTGTCGTATTATTTTTGCAATCCTGCAAGAAATATGATGCTAATGGCAACGAAATTAAAGAATACGAAGAATTAAATAAAGCCAATTTCCTGCTTGGCGAATGGGAGAAAAAAGACAGTATAGGCGTTTTGAAAGAAAACTGGATTGCAATTGACGACAGTACTTTTACAGGAACATCTTATTTTATAATTAACGAAAAAGATACCATTCACAGAGAGTCGATGGAACTAATGCAAGACGGTGAATACTTAATTTATCGAACAACCATTAAAGGTGAAAATAAAGATGAACCGATTCCTTTTCAAAAAATGGATGAAAAAGATAGTTTGCTTGTTTTTACCAATCCAAAGCACGAATATCCAAATAAGATTAGCTACCAATTAAATAAAGATAAAACCGTAAAGACCACTATTTCGGGAATTATCAAAGGTAAAAAAAGTAGTGAAACCTATACTATTCAACAATTAACGAAGTAGATTTCAACAATTAAAAACCTCAAACCTTGAATTAATTTTCAAGGTTTTTTTTATTTCTATTTTTCACTAAACCAATCACTTAAAAATATGTAATTGTTAATTATTTATATTTAGTCTAAATAAACTTTTATAATCGAAATCTCGTAGTTATATTTACACCAGAAAATCAATATTATTTTTAATTAATCTAAATAAATGTTTAAATATAACTTACTTCCCGCAATCGCACTTCTATTTTGTGCAACAAGTTTCGCTCAAGAATCATCAAATGATGACGAGCTTTTAGCAATTTATGATACCATAAAAAATAAAAAAGGTGAAATTCTTAAAGAAGTTCAAATCACCGGAAACCAACCAAAAAATGCTTCTGTAATAAAATCGGGTATCAAACCAATGGATTTACCACAAAGCATTCAAGTAATTACTGGAGCTGTAATTGAACAACAACAATCAATCAGATTAAGTGATGTTATTAAAAATGCCAACGGAGTTTATGTTGGTTCTGCTCGTGGTGGTGCACAAGAATCGTTTTGGTCTAGAGGTTATGATATGTCTGCCAATAATATTTTCAAAAATGGTTTCAGATTTAACAGCGGTTCAATGCCTGAAGTTTCATCATTAGAAAAAGTTGAAATTTTAAAAGGTGGTTCTGCCCTATTATTCGGAAACGTTACACCTGGTGGAATTTTAAATATGGTTACCAAAACGCCTCATTTTAAATTTGGAGGAGAAGCATCAATGCAAGCCGGAAGCTATAACTTCTACAAACCATCAATAGATTTATACGGACCAATAAGCAACGCTATCGCCTTTAGAATTAATGGTTCTTACGAAAATTCAGAAAGCTTTCGTGATGTTGTAACCAGAGAACGTTACTATGTAAATCCGTCATTTTTATTCAAATTGAGTCCGAAAACAGACATAACTATTCAAGGTGATTACTTAAACGACGATTGGACACCCGATTTTGGTACAGGAATGATAGGAACTGAAATTGCTGACGTTCCACGAGATGCTTATTTAGGAGCAAGATGGTCTAATGGAAAAACTACTCAAGCAACAACAACTTTATTATTAAATCACCAATTTAACAACAATTGGAGATTGAGTTTTAATGCCTCTTTTCAAGATTATCAGAGATCTTCCGAAGGTACAGAACGTATCCAACCTGCAGCCGACGGAGCTTGGAACAGACCTTTACAAAAAAATAAAGCCACAGAACAAATCTATGCCAATTCAATAAGCTTACAAGGAAATTTCAACACAGGAAAAATCAAACATCAATTGTTTACAGGAATTGATACTGAAAAATCATTTGCTGATGCATTTACTTATAGATATTATAATCCAACTACAGGTGCAACTATAACAACATACGACACTATAAATATTTTTGATCCATCAACTTATGAAAATATAGAGGAGTTGCCAATTCCAGCATCTCAACTTACAAGAATTGTTAAAACAGAAACCAATCGTTACGGAATTTACGCTCAAGATTTGATTTCGGTTACCAATAAGTTCAAGGTTTTAGCTGGACTTCGTTACACTATTCAAGAAGCAAAACCAGTAACTTACAATGTAACTGCCAATACCAACGTTGAAGAAACAATCAGAAACGATCGTGCTTTTTCTCCAAAAGTGGGTTTAATTTACCAACCAATTAAGTCACTTTCGTTATTCTCTAGTTATTCTAATTCGTTTACTCCAAATACTGGTGTGACAATTTTTAATAAAGCCCTCAAACCATCAATAATCGATCAATTTGAAGCTGGTGTAAAAAAGGAATTCTTCAAAGGAATTTTAAGCACGAATGTTACCGTTTATCAAATTGTAAACAGTAATTTGGTTCAAACAGCTGAATTTGATGCCAATGGAAATGTGAATACAAATCCGCAAGTAAGAGAATTGAGCGGAGAAACTACAAGTAAAGGAGTTGAATTGGACATCATTGTAAAACCATCAGACGCATTTAATATCTTGGCTGGATACAGTTACAACGATATGAGATTCACAAAAACATCTGGTTTAAACGGAAGTTTTATTGAAGGCGATCGTGTAGCAAGAACTCCAGCACATACTGCTAACTTAAGCTTTTTCTATACAGTACAATCTGGTGTTTTCAAAGGTTTATCTGTGGGAGCAATTGGAAATTACATTGGAAATAGAGTTGCTGGTTGGAACAATCAATACGACAGCACAAGACCAGGCGGAATTTGGGAAAGAGAAATTCCACTTGATGGATACACCACTATTGACTTTTCATTAGGTTACAACTGGGATAAATTTTCAATTTTATGTAAATTATCAAACATAACAGACGAATTAAATTATACAGTTCACGAAAATTACAGTGTGAATCCTATTGCACCAAGACAATTATTAACTTCTTTACGATATAAATTTTAAGACTATGATTTCACCATTAAAAGCAAGAAACCTTCACCGTGATTTGGGTTATTTCTACATCGGATTAATTATTTCCTTTGCCTTTTCAGGAATATTGATGAACCACAGAGAATATTGGCATCCAGAAAAATATACTGTTGAGACCAAAACTATTGCCGTAAAACTTCCACCAGAAGAGGAAATCAGTGAAAAATATGCTGAAGAATTAGGAAAAAAATTAGGTATTGATGATAAAATTCGTCGTCACAATGTAAAAAAAGGAACCTTTAAAATTTCGTTTGAAAAACACGATGTAGAAATTGATATGGAAACCGGAAAAGGAGAAATAGTATCATTTGTAAAAACACCAATCATCAGTCAAACTATGAAATTACATAAAAGCACTTCTAACTGGTGGATTTATTACAGTGATATATTTGGATTATCATTAATAACTATTGCACTAACTGGTGCCATCATGATTCCTGCAGGAAAATTTACGTTCAAAAAACGTGGCTGGAAATTAGCACTAGCCGGATTAATAGTTCCGTTATTGATATTGATTTTTGTTTAAAGTTGAAAAGCTCCGATTTAGATTGGGGCTTTTTTTTGGTATATTTGTTTAGATTAGTTGCGACGAGAAAAAAGTTGCTGGTAATTTTAGCACCTAAAAATAATGAAAGAATATTTTATTTTACAATTCAAAATGCTAAACAGACAATTAACCGAATGGGGAATTGAACCTGTAATTGGTTATATTGTTGGTGTTTTTGCATTTATTGGTATTTCGGTAAAATTATTTGAAAAATTTCAATTTGCTGAATATATTTATATTGTATTTACTTTAAGCTTAGTAATAAAGTTGAATGAAATAAACAGAAACGATTTTTTAAAACTTTGTTATTCTAAAACAGTATATACTAAAATTAGGATAGTCGAAAACCTAATTGTTTCAATTGCTTTTATAACATTTTTGTTATTCGAAGAAAAATATTTGAGTTCGATTTTACTCTTTATTTCGGTTTGTCTTTTTTCTCTAATAGATTTAAAAACTAAATCAAGTTTTACGTTACCAACTCCATTTTATAAGCATCCGTTTGAATTTATAGTAGGTTTTAGATCAAATTATTTTATCTATTTCTTCGCTTATTTTTTGACATTTATGTCGATTAGTGTTGATAATTTTAATTTGGGAATTTTTGCGCTAATTATCACTTTGTTTTCTTGTCTTAATTATTATACCAATTCGGAAGATGAATTTTATGTTTGGGTATTCTCATTAAGCCCAAAAGAATTTTTAAAATATAAATTAAAAAATATCATCCAATATTCAACCATTTTGTGTTTGCCAATAATTATAAGCTTGTCACTATTTTTCTTTACAAAAATTGAGATAATATTAGGTTTTCAATTTTTAGGTTACTTGTTTATTTTCACGACTATGTTAGCAAAATACTCAGTATTTCCTGAAAAAATAAATATTAAATTTAAAATTGTATTTGCATTAACATTGTGGCTTCCACCATTATTATTAGCAACTATTCCTTATTTATACATCCAATCAACGAAAAAATTAAAAGAAATATTACAATGATTAGCATTGAAAACTTATCAAAATCATACGGTTCAAAAGTAGTTTTAGAAAATATTAACTTGAATTTTGAAAAAGGAAAAGTTTATGGAATTGTTGGCGAAAATGGTGCAGGAAAAACTACATTGTTCAAATGTATCGCCGGATTAGAAAAACATAATGGAACAATCAATTGTGAATATGGAAAACTGAAAGATTTTCTGGGCTATTTGCAAACTGAACCTTATTTTTTTTCAAAGATAACAGGTAATGAATATATTCAATTATTATGCAATGCCAGAAATATAACCTACACCGATATAAAAGAAAAAAATATTTTTGACTTGCCATTGAATGAATATGCAGTTAAGTACTCAACTGGAATGAAAAAAAAATTAGCATTAACTGCAATATTATTGCAAGAAAACAAATTATTCATTCTAGACGAGCCATTTAATGGTGTAGATATTCACAGCAATATAATAATCACCGAAATAATTCATAAATTGAAAGAAATTGGAAAATCAATTATAATATCTTCTCACATTTTTTCAACACTAGACGACACTTGCGAC
>NZ_DQDX01000013.1 GCF_003525665.1 Flavobacterium sp. | reverse complement strand
ACTTATGATTGTTTTCGTTCCAAATTGGTTTAAATATGGTTATCCCATCATGAACGTTCTTGGTTTGTTCTTACTAATTTTAATAATCACATCAACAGTAAATATTTATCTAAAAACAAAGAAAGTTTATTTGTTTTTTACATTGGGTATTTTGTCATTGATAACTGGTTTTGTGGTGTTTATATTGAAAAATTTTAGTTTGTTGCCTTATAATTTTATTACAGAAAACAGTTCGAAATTAGGAACCGGACTTGAAGTAATCTTTTTGTCGTTTTCATTGGCTAGCGTGATTAAAGATCTAAAAGACGAAAGAGAAAATCAACAAGGATTGGCACTTCAAAAGTCGGAGGAAATGAACGAAATGAAGTCGTATTTTCTATCTAATATAAGTCATGAGTTGCGAACGCCTTTAAACACAATAATGAATTTTATAGAATCTATTGATGGCGAAACCGACAGTAAATCGATTCAAGAAAAGTGTGAAGTGATTCGAAGTTCGTCAACTAGTTTATTGAGTTCCGTTAACGATATTTTGGATTTTTCTAAAATTGAAAAAGATGAAATAAAACTAGAAGAAGGAGAATTTGACATTCATAAATTACTAGACGAAATTAAAACCGATACTTTAAACAGAGCGCAAAACAAAGGTCTTGATTTTCAATATACTCAGTGTCAAGATTTACCTAAAATGGTGTTTGGTGATGTGAATAGAATTAGACAAATTGTTATGAATCTACTTTCTAATGCATTGAAATTCACTAATGAAGGTATTGTGAAATTTAAAGTTGATTGTGAAATTATAAATGATAAAGTTGCTCTAAACTTTATTGTTTCTGATACTGGAGACGGAATTTCTAAAGAAAAAATCAACAGTATTTTCGATTCATTTTCGCAACAATCCATTAAAAACTCTAGAAAATATGGTGGACTTGGTTTAGGATTATACATTGTAAAAGCATTGGTTAATTTGTACAAAGGCGAAATTGAAGTTCAAAGTATTGTAAATCAGGGAACGGTTTGTAATGTGAAATTGAATTTAACTAAAGTTGCTGTAAAAGAGGAAGTTAAATTGGAAGCAATAAGCAATTATAACCTTCACGGAAAAAGAATTTTAGTAGTAGAAGACAATGCAATGAACCAAATGGTGTTGAAAATGATTACCAAAAAATGGCTCAATACCGAAGTTGATTACGCATTTAATGGTGAAGAGGGTTTAGAGTTTTTAAGAAAATCGAAATACGATGTGATTTTAATGGATCTTCAAATGCCAGTTATGGATGGTTACGAGGCTACAATTGCAATTCGCAGTGGAAATTCGGGAATTAACGATAAAAATATTCCAATAATTGCTGTAACTGCCGACGTTATGGAATCTACAAAGGACAGAGTTAAAGAGATCGGAATGGATTTTTACTTGTCTAAACCAGTAAATAAAGACGTGCTTTTTGAAACTATTTCAAAATGTATGTAAAAAAAATGAAAAACACGTAAAACTACGTATAAACAAGAATTTAGAACAACTTATCTTGGCTAACGAAGTAAGTTAATATTTGTTTTGAAAAATCATTTAAACTTTTAAAAGTTTTTTAAAGCTAAATAAATTTAATAATAGTTCTTATCTTATCAATCTTCTTAGATTATCTTCTAGGTTAAAAATTTGTTTGGGACTCATATTTTATACTTTTAAGATTTGAAACTCTTTATTAAATTGGAGAAAGCAACTGTAAAAGGTTGCTTTTTTTTATTTAGAGAGTTTTATATTTTAGGTTATCAGTTTTATTATTTGGTAGTGAGAAGAATAATGAAAATGAGTTCAATTACTACGAGAAAAGATGTGTGATGGTTACTTAAAAGATTTTCAATTGTAATTTACTTTTCTCCTGCTACAATTATTTGGAGTTGTTAAAAAGATGTAGATAAAATAATTCAAAATAAAAACAAAATAATCATTACTTTTGCATCGTTTTAAAACAACATATTTATCATGGTAAAAGATTTATTTGAAAGAATACAAAACAATAAAGGACCATTAGGAAAATGGGCGTCTCAAGCAGAAGGTTACTTTGTTTTTCCTAAATTAGAAGGAGAACTTGGACCAAGAATGCAATTTCAAGGAAAAAATATTTTGAACTGGAGTTTGAACGATTACTTAGGATTGGCAAATCATCCAGAAGTTCGTAAAGCCGATGCAGATGCTGCTGCTCAATATGGTGCGGCATATCCGATGGGTGCGCGAATGATGAGTGGTCATACTGATGCTCACGAACAACTTGAAAAAGAATTGGCTGCTTTTGTAATGAAAGAATCGGCTTACTTATTAAACTTTGGATACCAAGGAATTATGTCATGTATTGACGCTTTGGTTACAAAAAATGATATCATTGTTTATGATGTAGATGCGCACGCTTGTATTATTGATGGCGTTCGTCTTCACATGGGAAAACGTTTTACATACAAACATAACGACTTGGAAAGCATGGAGAAAAATCTTCAGCGTGCTACCAAAATGGCTACAGAAACTGGTGGTGGAATTTTATTCATTACAGAAGGAGTTTTCGGAATGCGTGGACAACAAGGAAAACTAAAAGAAATTGTTGCTTTAAAAGAAAAGTACAATTTCCGTTTATTAGTTGATGATGCTCACGGTTTTGGAACATTAGGAAAAACTGGTGCTGGAGCAGGAGAAGAGCAAGGCTGTCAAGACGGAATTGATGTTTATTTCTCAACATTTGCAAAATCTATGGCAAGTATTGGAGCTTTCCTTGCTGCCGATAAAGATGTTATTGATTATTTAAAATATAATTTACGTTCTCAAATGTTTGCAAAGGCATTGCCAATGATTCAAACGGTTGGTGCTTTAAAGCGTTTAGAGTTACTTCGTAAATCATCAGAATTAAAAGATAAACTTTGGGAAAATGTTAATGCCTTACAAAACGGATTAAAATCTAAAGGTTTCAATATTGGTGATACAAATACTTGTGTGACTCCTGTTTATCTTGAAGGTTCAATTCCAGAAGCGATGATTATGGTAAATGATTTGAGAGAGAATTATGGTATTTTTCTTTCAATCGTAGTTTATCCTGTAATACCAAAAGGAATAATATTATTGAGAATGATTCCTACAGCTTCTCATACATTGGCTGATATTGATGAAACACTTGCTGCGTTTGAAGCAATTCGTGAAAAGTTAGTAAACGGAACATACAAGAAAATTGCAGAAGCAACTACAGTTGACTTGGACGCATAATTGCTAAAAAAAAATCAACAATAGAAAATCCATTCAATAATTTTGAGTGGATTTTTTTTTGTAATTTTATGCTTTAATTTATCAAATTTATTAAATATGAAAAACAAAATTCTTTTATCTTTTATGATTGTAGCTTTGCTTTTTTCATGTAAAAAAGCTGATGATTCTCAGGAACAAAACAAAGTAGATTCTGCCAAAACCGAAACTGTTGTTGATGTAACTTCTGAACGTGAACCTTTAAAAAATGTTTGCTATAAATTCGACAACGGAAAAGATTTAATCGAAGCTAATTTGTTGTACGACAACGGAAAAGTGAGCGGAAACATAAATTATGACCTGTTCGAAAAAGATAAAAATTCTGGAAACATTGTTGGAAGTATCAATGGCGATACCATCGTTGCTAATTATATCTTTATGTCAGAAGGAGTTGAATCTTTTAGACAACTTGCTTTTCTAAAAAAAGGAAATGCCTTAATTGAAGGTTATGGCGACATTGAAGAAAAGGATGGAAGAATGGTATTTAAAGATATCAAGAAGTTAAATTTTCCAGACAAGATTCAATTGAAAGAAGTTCCTTGTGACTAGTCCTAAATAATCGAT
>NZ_DQDX01000008.1:3359-4608 GCF_003525665.1 Flavobacterium sp. | reverse complement strand
TGTTATTATCGATTGAATAAAATTTAACGTTATTTAAATCTAATTCAGTCGAATTAAAGAAATCAGCATTATTATTTGCATTTATTCTTAAAAGAACTCCTGCTTCTTTGAATACATTTTCAGAAGATTCATCTTTAGAGCAAGATGAAAATAGAATAACAATTCCAAAAAAAGCTACTATCATTTTATTTACGAATTCCATATATCATTTTTCTTTTATAATTATACGAGTCACCATTAACTGAAAAATTATTTAAACCAAAGTATCCATTTAGATGTCTATAACTATAGCCCCAACCCCAATTTAAATGAAATAATAGGTAGCCATATCCTCCATTTACATTACCATTATTATCATAAAAGCAAGCAAAACCACGCATATAGCCATCGGCAACCCATGCATGACCGTCAGCGTAATAGGGAATTAAGCCAGCCCAATATTTTTTTTCACCGCCTGACATAATTACAGGTTTGTTTTGACTTAATTCGCTTACAACAGTATTATAATTATAGTCTCCAATATTTGCAGAAGTATATCCAAATGTATTTTTAAAAGGATTAAAATTATTGCCTATGTTTGGTTTGATTAATTTAAAGAGCTTTGTACCAGAACCACTACATCCGTAATTCATACTTGACGCAATTCCTATGTCTGACATTAATTGAGATGTAGCATTTGTGCCATAATTATTTGACATTGCACTCCAATTATATGTAGTTGGATGTTGAAAAAATTTCATTACTTGTGCAGTTGCAGTCGCAACACATCCTGTTGGGGCATTACCATTTGAATAATTTGAACATCCAAGATTAGGAGTATAGTTGTTATAACCATAACCTTGTCCCCAAGTAGTTGTTAGTAATGGCCATTTAGTTTCATGAAATTCATTAGTACACACATAAGGTGGCGGTGGTGGAGGCGGTAATCTATAACTTAACCATTCCGTTTCAACTTCATCTGTTGGTACTAAATAATTATCTCTTGCAAACTCAATTGCTTCAATTTCTTCTTCAAGCCAATAATTGAACTCTTCAGGAATATCAGCTAATAAAGCATTGGGGTCATTAAAATCTGTAACTCCCATTATTGTATGAGATCTGTCGTCAGCTGCAAATAATACTATACTGTTATCAGTTAGTTTTGTCAAGTAAAAAGCTGTTACATCATTTTTATCTTTATATTCAGTAAAATCAGAAATTGTTAAATCTTCAATAAGATTGTTGACTCTTAAAATTTCATTATTTTTAA
>NZ_DQDX01000008.1:637-3222 GCF_003525665.1 Flavobacterium sp. | reverse complement strand
AATTTCATTATTTTTAAATTTTGATAAAAAATCTTGAAAAGGTTTGTTTTCAACAATTTGCTTAATTTGTTCAATTGTTACAAAATGTTTTTTTACAGAATTTTCATTTTGGACGGTAGTAGTATCATCATTATTTTCACAAGACGTTAAAAATAAAAATAATGATAAAAAAATAAATAATTTCTTCATATGTGTTGTTAATTCCTTTACGATGACTTTAGGATTTAGTTAATTGCACCGACTTTGCTCATTTACTGATGCTGCAATTTTTTTATTGTAGTTTTAATCAGTTTTTGCGTTTCGTTTTTCAAAATTTTCTGCTACCGTGTCGCCGCTTGCGTACAGTGGCGTTTTTCACACACTGACGTTAACAAATATACCGAAAACTTTTGAAAGAAAATATATGATTGAAAGAAAAAAGATAAGAGACCAAGCGTCCAAATAAATCCCAAGCCACGCCATTGACGCAAACGGCTGTTAGCAACTGTTATTATTTTACTATATCTATTTCACCATCATAAACTTCTTTAGCGAAATTCGCACTGGTTTTTACAAATATTTTTGAACCTTCAATTTTTACAATCTCTATTTTGAAAATGTCAGTTGGTTCGCCGTTATATTTATCTGTTCCACTTAACAACTTTCTATTCCTTAATTCATAATGACAATCATCAATCCAAACAATATCATATCTTGATTTTACATTCATAAATTCATTTGTTTCAAACTGATATTTTTCTGTTCTAACAATTTTAGTTTTTCCAGATACTTTTGAGTTCAATTCGAAATTACCAATATGTACTTTTTTACAATCAATAGATTGTGATTTAGCACAGGATATAAATAAAAGCATTAAAATAAACGAACTAATGTTTTTCATAAAGTGTATTTTCATAATAGTTGCTAACTTGTTTATAGTACCCACAAACAAACATTTACAAATGATTGTAAGCGTTTGTAAGTAATTACATCGGTAAATATATGAAAAAATCCTCAAAAGCATTTGCTCTTGAGGAGAATTGTGTTTTTTAAAACTGAAATCTAAAATCTGCAACCTAGCATTCTGCAATCTGCAATCTAAAATCTGCAATCTAATATCTGCAACCTGAAATCTGCGACCTGCAATCTAATCACTGAACACTACTTAATAGCTGTCATAGAAATTTCCACATTAACACCTTTTGGTAATCCAGCAACTTGAACTGTTTCTCTTGCTGGTGCTGTTTTTTCATCGAAGTAACTTCCGTAAACGGTATTGATTCTTGCAAAATCATTCATGTCCATAATGAAAATTGTTGTTTTTACAACATTTTCAAAAGTCATGTCAGCAGCTTCAAGAACCGCTTTCATGTTTTCCATTACTTGTTTGGTTTCGGTTTCAATATCAGTTAAAACCAATTCCATAGTTTCTGGATCCAATGCAATTTGTCCCGAAGTATAAAGTGTGTTTCCAACCAATACTGCTTGATTATATGGTCCAATAGGAGCAGGCGCTTTATCTGTAAAAATTATTTTTTTCATAAATTCTCTAAGTTCTATACTCTATATTCTATACTCTATATTCTATACTCTATACTCTATATTCTTTCTACCTCGACAACTTATCCAAAGTATATTCAATCAACTCATCAACAGCTTTGTAAGGATCTTCACTGAAAGTTCCACTTGCACGATTAGCAATGATAGCATTTAATGATAAACACTCATGACCAAGTAGTTTTCCTAAACCATAAATCGCACCAGTTTCCATTTCTAGATTGGTAATTCGGTTTTCTTCAAATTCAAAATTATCCATTTTAGAATTCAGTTCTTCATCTTGAATATTCAATCGCAACACACGACCTTGCGGACCATAAAATCCACCAGCCGTCGCCGTAATTCCTTTGTGCATTTTATCGCTTTCGATGATTTTTTCCAATTTTTCTGAACACGAAATCACATACGGTTTTCCTTTTCGTAAATCCCAATTGGTGTGTTTTACAAATGCGTCTTCCATTTCGATATGCGAAACCTCATCAATCAAATAGGAGCGAAGCATGTTGTCCAATCCCAATCCGAATTTAGACATTACAAAACTATCTACCGGAATATCTTCTTGCAACGAACCCGAAGTTCCAATACGAATGATATTCAGCGAAGTCAACGTTTCTTTGGGTTGTCTGGTTTCCAAATCAATGTTCACCAACGCATCCAATTCGTTCATGACAATATCAATATTATCCGGACCAATTCCAGTCGACATCACAGTAATTCTTTTTCCTTTGTAAAGTCCGGTTTGTGTTTTAAACTCACGTTTTTGTTGTGAAAACTCAATAGAATCAAAGTTCTTAGTAATTTTCTCCACACGATTTTGATCACCTACAAAAATAATGTCGTGCGCAATATTTTCTGGTTTCAGATTCAAGTGATACACACTTCCGTCTGGGTTTAATATTAATTCTGATGATTGTATCATTTTTTTTTGTTTATAGTTTGTTGTTTATGGTTTGTTGTTTGTTGTTTATTGTTAACTGACCTCTTCAATCTGCCACCTGCAATCTGCCACCTGCAATCTGCCACCTGAAATCTGCCACCTGCAATCTGCT
>NZ_DQDX01000008.1:0-452 GCF_003525665.1 Flavobacterium sp. | reverse complement strand
AACACTGACCACTGACCACTGCAATCTGCCACCTGCAATCTGCTAACTGATCACTGAACACTCATCCACCCACACGCTTAGTCTTAAATCCTTTCTCCTGCAATAACTTCATAATTCGATCGCGGTAATCGCCTTGAATAATGATTTCACCGTCTTTGAAAGTGCCACCAACGGCCAGCTTATTCTTTAGTTCTTTGGCTAATAGTTTGAAATCTTCGTCTTCGCCTTCGTAACCTGAAATTATTGTCGTTGGCTTTCCTTTTCGTTTTTCAAATTTACAAATCATAGGTTCTTTTTGAACGTATAATTCGTGGTCTTTTTCCTCAACAGCTTCTGGTTCGTTAGAAGGTATGTGGTCTGGGAATAGGTTTTTTAGTTGGTCTTGTAAATCCATATTTTTTTTAAATTCCAAATTTTAAATAAATATTTATTTTTGAACACAGATTTAAGAA
>NZ_DQDX01000088.1:8982-10052 GCF_003525665.1 Flavobacterium sp. | reverse complement strand
TGAAAATTCGTGCAATTCGTGTTCAATTTCTTAAAATAAACTTTGCTGATTGCTAGGTGTTTCGTGTTCTAGTAACCACTTTTTTCGCCACAATCCGCCGGCGTAACCAGTTAATGAACCATCACTTCCGATTACTCTGTGACACGGAACTACAATCCAAAGTGGGTTTTTACCATTGGCTGATGCTGCAGCACGAATGGCTTTTACATCGCCTAATTTTTTAGACAAATCTAGATAAGATATAGTTTTTCCGAAAGGAATATTGCGTAATTCTTGCCACACTTTTTGTTGGAAATCGGTTCCTTTTGGATTTAACTTAAACGTGAAGTCTTGACGTTTTCCTTCAAAATATTCTTGAAGTTGTATAACTGCTTCTTGGAGTTGGTTTGGAATTGTTGTAGAAAGTTCGCCTTCTGATAAAACAGAAATTAGGCCAACACCTTTTTCATCACCAGAGATTTTGGTGATTCCTAGAGGTGAATTTATAAAAACCGTTTGCATTTGATAAAGATAGCGAAATTATTAAACTACATTTTATAGAAACCTACAAGGTTATGTAAACCTTGCAGGATTATTTAGAATGACTTAAAAAATACAATTCTAATGATTCCAATTCTTCATCACTCATTGTTTTGGTAACTTGAAGATTGATCTTCATGGATTCGTACATTTTTGGATCTACAATTGGATCGGCTTCTTCTTTAAGGAATGAAACGATGCTTCCGTTTTCTTTTTTGTAGATTGTGGCAATTTCTTGCATGCTTGGTCCAATTACTTTTTGATCGGGTTGATGGCAAGCGGCACAATTATTTTCTTGAAATAGAATGAGTCCTTTTTCTACAGTTGCAACTGATGCAACTTGGTTTTCATCTTGTGGTTTACTTGGTTCGTTTTTGCAAGCCGAGAAAAAAATAATAAGTAGTATAAAAAAATAATATTTCATTTTAAAAAAATTGGTTCTTTTGAAAATTTCTGCCCTAGCCCAGATAGCAACGGAAATCCTTTTTCTTTTTTTCCTTTAAAAAAAGAAAAAGATTGCAGTGAATAGCTGGAAATAGCTCCTGAAAAAA
>NZ_DQDX01000088.1:8266-8871 GCF_003525665.1 Flavobacterium sp. | reverse complement strand
CTGGAAATAGCTCCTGAAAAAATTATTTATTCAAAATAATCGCAGCTTCCTTGGCAAAATAGGTCGAAATTAAACTTGCTCCTGCGCGTTTGATGCACATTAATTGTTCCATCATAATCTTGTCGTGATCGAGCCAACCTCTTTCGGCAGCGGCTTTAATCATTGCATATTCGCCTGAAACATGGAAAACCGTGACCGGAACATTCACGGCATTTTTAACCTCTCGAACGATATCTAGATAAGCAATTCCTGGTTTTACCATTACCATATCGGCTCCTTCTTCAACATCCATTAACGCTTCTTTTATGGCTTCGATGCGGTTGGCGTAATCCATTTGATAGGTTTTTTTGTCTTTTGGTACTTCGACATCGGCTACTTTTGGCGCAGAATCTAAGGCGTCGCGAAATGGTCCGTAAAACGCTGATGCGTATTTGGCAGAATAGCTCATAATTCCCACATTATGGAAACCTGCAGCATCTAAACCTTGGCGTAAACGCAAAACACGTCCGTCCATCATATCGCTTGGCGCTACAAAATCGGCTCCAGCTTGTGCGTGAGAAACTGCCATTTTTACTAAAGCATCGTTGGTTGCGTCGTTGGCGATC
>NZ_DQDX01000088.1:7726-8167 GCF_003525665.1 Flavobacterium sp. | reverse complement strand
ATATCACCGTTTTCGATGATTCCGTCGTGACCGTAAATTGAATATGGATCTAAAGCTACGTCTGGCATTACAATCATTTCTGGACATGCCGTTTTGATTGCTTTGATGGCTCTTTGCATCAATCCGTCAGGATTCCACGCTTCTTTTCCTGTGTTGTCTTTTAGACTTTCGTCGACTTTTACGTAGATGTTTACGGCGCGAATTCCTAATGCGAAAAGTTCTTTTACTTCTTCAACAGTCAAATCGATTGAACGACGGTAAATACCAACCATTGAAGGAATTTCAACTTTTACGTTTTCGCCTTCTGCAATGAACATTGGGAACATAAAATCACTCGGACTTAATGTGGTTTCGCGAACTAAAGAACGAATGGATTCGTTAACGCGTAATCTTCTGCCTCTTTGTAATGGGAACATTTTATTTTAGATTTTAGATATTAGA
>NZ_DQDX01000088.1:0-7552 GCF_003525665.1 Flavobacterium sp. | reverse complement strand
TTTTAGATTTTAGATATTAGATATTAGATGTTTTGCGATCTAAATCCAATCAATTGGTGATTCTAATACTTTAATTAATTTTTCTTCTTGACTTCCTACTTCTGGATGATGGTCGTAAACCCATTGCACATTTGGTGGTAAACTCATCAAAATACTTTCGATTCTTCCGTTGGTTTTTAATCCGAAAAGTGTGCCTTTATCGTGAACTAAATTGAATTCTACATAACGACCACGACGGATTTCTTGCCAAGTTCGTTGTGCTTCCGTATAAGGTAAATCTTTTCTTTTTTCTAAAATTGGAACGTAGGCTTTAAGAAAACTGTTTCCAACTTCGGTTACGAAATTGTACCAATCTTCCATTTTCATTTCTTCGGTTTCTTTGCAATAATCAAAGAATAATCCGCCAAGTCCACGAGCTTCATTTCTATGTGCGTTCCAAAAATAAGCATCGCATTGTTTTTTATATTTTGGATAAAACTCTGGATTGTGTTTGTCGCAAGCTGTTTTACAGGTTTGATGAAAATGTTGTCCGTCTTCTTCAAATAAGTAATAAGGCGTTAAATCTTGTCCGCCGCCAAACCATGAATTTATAATTTCTCCATTCTCATCATACATCTCGAAATAGCGCCAATTTGCGTGAACCGTTGGTGCCATTGGATTTTTCGGATGAATTACTAAACTCAATCCGCAGGCAAAAAAATCGGCTTCACCAACGTTGAATAATTTCTGCATTGAATCAGGTAATTTTCCGTGAACTGCCGAAATGTTTACGCCACCTTTTTCGATTACGTTTCCGTTTTCTATCACACGAGTTCTTCCTCCGCCACCTTCTGGTCGTTCCCAAATGTCTTCACGAAATTTGGCTTGACCTTCGACTGCTTCTAATCCGGAAACAATTTGGTCTTGAAGATTTTGTATGTAT
The DNA here is from genome assembly GCF_003525665.1 of Flavobacterium sp. Classification (GTDB taxonomy): domain Bacteria; phylum Bacteroidota; class Bacteroidia; order Flavobacteriales; family Flavobacteriaceae; genus Flavobacterium. The sequence continues at coordinate 6,630 of NZ_DQDX01000088.1, read as the reverse complement.
TGGTAGAATTTATTTTTCATTGTATAATTCATATAATTCCATGTCTAATGGTGTTTCATTGACTGGAGTAAATTCATTTAGCGCTGTTCTTTGCCAAACAAATCCGTTGTTTAAAGCTACTTTTATACTTCCTAAATTGGTTTTATGCGCCATTATTTGAAGTGTTTTCAAATGCAATTCATCAAAAGCAAATTTAGTCATTTCTGCTACTGCAAATGAAGTTAGTCCTTTACCTTCAAATTGTGAGCCGATGCAATAAGCAAATTCACCTTGTTTTTTATCCCAATCGATTTTCTTTAGGATCATTAAACCTGCAATTTCTTGATCGTTTTTATCTCGAATGGCGAAAGTGAAATTTATTTTTTCTTCTATCTCTTTATTTTTAATGGCAATATATTCAATAGATTTTTCTAACGTAGTATTACTAGAAAGTGTTACCGGAAAATATCGTTTTAATCGTTCACTATTATCTAAAATAAATTGATTCAACTGTTTGGCGTCGATTGGATTTAAATGATTTATAACATATTTACTTGAGGCCATTTAAATTAAAATCTCTTACTTTAATTTATAAACTAGCATCAATCCACCGCGATACGGTATTAATTCGCCACTTTTGTTATATTCTTTTGCAAGATCATAACGTTCGCCAGTACTTAATAAATAACCTTTATAATATCCTTGATTAAAACCACCACCAGCAAAAACTTCTAAATTTAGTTTAGATGAAACTTCAAATTGATAACCAATTGTAACTCCATACAAAACACTGTATCCTTTTTGGTAATAATCTGTGTTGATGTAGTTCCATTTTTGAAATTCATAGGAAGCTCCTCCAATATGTGCTCCAACAAAAAAACCTTTGGTTGCTTCTTTAGGATAATATCTAACTTCTGGAATTAAAATAAATAACTTAAACGGTGCGCTATTTATTGATTTCCATAATGAAGCTGTTGCATCTACTTGGAAGGTAAATTTTTTAGATAAATTGGTTTCCAAACCAATAGTTGGTATTCCTGCTAAAGTTGTTGCGGCATTTAGCTTTAAACTAGTTTGCGAGTAACTGACGCTAACTATAAAAAAAGACGCAACTAAAAACAAAGATTTTACATTCATTATCAACTATTTAGATGGATATTCCTTAACTGCCTCAATAAAAGCCTTTGCGTGATCAACAGGAATATTTGGTAAAATTCCGTGACCAAGGTTTACTATATAATTGTCTTTTCCGAATTCGTCTATCATTTGGTGCACCATTTTTTTGATGGTTGGAATTGGAGATAACAATCTTGATGGATCGAAATTTCCTTGTAATGTGATTTTTCCACCTGTTAAATAACGTGCATTTCTTGCCGAACATGTCCAATCTACACCAAGTGCTGATGCTTTAGATTGTGCCATTTCATTAAGAGCAAACCAACATCCTTTTCCGAAAACAATAACTTTGGTGTCTTCGGCTAAAGCGTCAACAATTTGGTTAATGTATTTCCATGAGAATTCTTGATAATCTACTGGCGATAACATTCCGCCCCAAGAATCGAAAATTTGAACTGCATTTACTCCAGATTTTACTTTTTCTTTCAAATATAGAATAGTTGTATCGGTAATTTTTTGCAATAATGTATGTGCTGCAACAGGATTTGAAAAACAAAAACCTTTAGCCGTATCAAAACTTTTAGATCCTTTTCCTTCTACACAATAGCAAAAAATAGTCCAAGGCGAACCTGCAAAACCAATTAATGGAACCTCATCGTTCAACATTTCTTTGGTTAATTTGATAGCATCAAAAACATATCCCAAAGTTTCATTAACATCTGGAACAATCACTTGATTTACTTGTTCCATTGTGCGAATTGGATTTGGAATAATTGGTCCCAAATTGTCTTTCAGTTCAACGTGAATTCCCATTGCTCTTGGAACTACCAAAATATCTGAAAATAAAATGGCGGCATCTGGTTTTACAATTCTAATAGGTTGCACTGTAATTTCTGCTGCTAATTCTGGAGTTTCGCAACGTGTGAAGAAATCATATTTATCACGCAAAGCTCTAAATTCTGGTAAATATCTTCCGGCTTGACGCATCATCCAAACTGGTGGACGTTCTACAATTTCGTTATTTAATGCTCTTAAAAATAGGTCGTTTTTAATCATATCGTTTTTATTTAAACCTGACTGGTTGTGAAAACCTGTCAGGTTTCATTTCTAATTATAATATTCTACTACTTCTGCAATCACATTTTCTACCGATGGTTTGTCTGCAATTACAATCGTTTTTACTTTTTTATTTTCTAATGCTTCTGCTGTGGTTTCGCCAATACAGAAACACGTTTCGTCTTTTATGGTATTCATTTTAAAATAACTTTCAACTCCTGATGGACTGAAAAAAAGAATTCCGTCTAGTTTTTTGGTTATTTTTTTGGATGTTATTTTGGTTTCGTACACTTCAATTTCGTTGAAGGTAATTCCGTTTTCTTTTAAAGTATTTGCCAACACATCTCGACGTAAATTTCCGCTGAAAAAGGTAAACGATTCTTCTGAATAAATCAAGGAAATTATTTCGGCTAAATCTGCTGCGTAACCTGTGTAGGCAACAACATTAAATCCGTTTTCGGTTAATAAATCTTTGGTTTTCATTCCGATAGAAAAAACGTCTTTGCTTTTTAAATCTTCACATTTTGGATGTTGCAAAATACTTTGAACGGCGTTTTGACTAGTGAAAATTAGGTTGTTGTTTACTTTCGACAATTCGAAATTTTTGATATTGGTTTCGATAAAATCTTCTTCAATAACTGTAAAATTGGCGTCTACTAATTCTTGCTTTTGATTGGGCAAAAGTTTTTTGGTAGATACTATGTTGATTTGTTTTGTCATTGTTTCTTTTTAAACCATTAAGGTATTAAGAAAAATTAAGGATAAAACTTAATGAAACTTAATACCTTAATGGTTCAATTTTATTTTTTCAATTGTTTCTTTATTTCTATCATCAATTCTGTTCCGCCATTGTTTAAAATTTCTTGAGCGGCATTGAATCCTAGTTTTTTCCATTCGGAAATGTCTACGTTTTTATCTATTTCTAGTTTTTGTTTTCCGTCGATGGATAACAAAACTCCTTTGAAATTTATAGTGTCTTCCTTTTCATTATAGGTTGCAATTGCTCCGATTGGCGCAGTACATCCGCCTTCAAGCGTTTTTAGAAATTGTCTTTCTATATAGGTGCAAATTTCGGTTTCGATGTGATTTAATTGTGAAAGCGCGTCTAAAGTAAATTCGTCTTCAGCCATTGCAACAACTAACATTGCTCCTTGTGCTGGCGCTGGAATCATCCAATCTAGATTGATATAATTCTCTGGTTTTAAGTTGATTCTTTCTAATCCTGCTGCTGCAAAAACGGCTCCGTTCCAATCGTTATCTTGCAATTTTTGCATTCTTGTATTTACATTTCCGCGTAAATCGACCACTTTGTGATTTGGATACTTGTTCCACCACATGGCTTGACGACGCAAACTTCCTGTAGCGATAGTTCCAGTAGATTCTAAAAAATCTAAGTTGCCTTTGTGAACTAAAATATCCAATGTATTGGCTCTTTCCAAAACAGCTGCTTGCACAATTCCAATAGGCAAAGCAGTTGGCACGTCTTTCATTGAATGCACTGCAATGTCAACTTGACCATTTATCATGGCAATGTCTAAAGTTTTTGTAAAAATTCCGGTGATTCCGAGTTCGTAAAGCGGTTTGTCGAGAATGATATCGCCTTGCGATTTTACGGCAATAATTTCGGTTTTGTAACCTAAATCGTTAAGTTGTTTTTGAACCGTGTGTGCTTGCCAAAGTGCCAATTCACTATCACGAGTTCCTATACGTATTGTTTTTTCCATTTCTTTTTTGCCACAAAGACGCTAAGTCTCGAAGGTTATTAATGTTTTGAAGCAAAAAGCTTTTAAAAAAATGATTTCTCTTGTTCTAACTGAAATACTTTTTCAATCCATTCAATTCCTTCATCCATCGATTCGCCATCTTTTAAATGGTTTACAAAATGATTGGTAATTTTTTGAATGATTCTATTGCTTATTAATTCGGCTTGTTGTTCGTCAAAATTAGATAATTTTTTGCGTTGAAAATTCAATTCGCCGTCTTTTATAGAATTTAATTTTTCTTTTAACGCTTGAATTGTCGGCGCAAATTTTCTGTTTTTTGTCCAAGCAGTGAATTCTTCTTTTATTTCTTCAATGATTACTTCCGCTGCTGGAATATGTAATTTACGGTTTTCTAAGGTTTCATCTGTAATTTGAGACAAATGATCCAGGTGAATTAACGTTACACCTTCAACTTCTTTTACATTTTCGTGAACATTCTTTGGAATGGATAAATCTAAAATTAACAAAGGTTTTTTCAGATTTAAAATAGCTTTATCAATTGTCGGATTTTGTGCTCCAGTTGCAACAACTACAACATCAGCTTTTTGAAGTTCTAGTTGTAAATCGGCGTAATCTTTAACAATTAAATCCAATTTTTGAGCTAGTTTCTCCGCTTTATCTTTGGTACGATTTATTAAAGTAATATGATCGTGTTTAGTATGTTTTACAAGATTTTCGCAAGTATTTCTACCGATTTTTCCTGTTCCGAAAAGTAAAATGTTTTTGTTAGAAATATCAGCTACATTTTTAATGATGTATTGAACTGATGCAAATGAAACCGATGTTGCTCCTGAAGAAATATCAGTATCGGTTTTAATTTTTTTGCTCGCTTGAATAACCGAATTCACTAATCTTTCAAGAAAAGAGTTTACCATTCCGTTAGATTTACTTTCGTTAAAAGCAATTTTTAACTGACTGATAATTTCAAAATCTCCAAGAATTTGACTGTCTAAACCAGTTCCAACACGAAACATGTGGTTGATTGCTTCTTGATTTTTGTAGATATAGGCAACTTCTTGAAATTCTTCAACGCTACCATTACTGTTTTCACAAAGTAATTTTATTAATTGATATGGATGTTGCGCAAAACCATAGATTTCAGTTCTATTACAAGTTGAAGTCACTAGTAATGCTTCAATTCCTTCGGCTTCGGCTTGTATTAACAAAGTTGCCTTTGCTTGGTTGTCTAAACTAAACTTACCTCTAATTGCTGCGTCTGCTTTTTTGTAACTTAAACCTAATGCGTAAAAAGAAGTGTGTTTCGACATATTAAAATTTTCCATATTCTACTTTTCTAAAAAGTTCAACAAAATTATTACTATACATTTCATAAAAACAACGCTAGAGGGACTTTTTGTATCGCTCTGAGAATTTTTAAACCAAATTCGACTTTTTAGCGTTATTTGTTATAAATTTGTAGTGAAATCAAGTTCTAACAAATTTCTTATGTAGAATAATTCTAAATAAGAACGTAACAGAATTTCGAAAGTATATACGGAAAAACATCGCTATGGGTTCTCAAGAAGAAATAAAAATTGAAAATGATTTTATTTTAATTCGTTTTCAAAATGATGGAAATGAAAGTTTTCACGTAAAAAGACACGTAAATCAAGGGCTTATTCAATTTCATTTTGGCATTAAAGGAAAAGCAAAATTTGTCTTTAATGAGGGAAATTATGCCTTAGAATTGAAAGATGAGAAGTCATTATTGTTTTACAATCCGCAAAAAGAGTTGCCTTTAAATTTGGAATTGGCTCCAAATTCGTGGGTGATTTCTGTTATAATTTCCATTCAAAAGTTTCACGGATTGTTTTCTAATGATTCAGAACACATTCCGTTTTTGAGTGATGAAAATAAAGACAAGAAGTATTATAAGGAAGGCGACATTAGTCCGTCAATGGCAATTGTATTGAGTCAATTGTTTCATTATAATTTAAATCCGTCCATAAAAAACCTCTACTACAAAGGTAAAGGATACGAATTATTGAGTTTGTATTTCAATCGTTCGGAAGATCCAGATGCTGAGCAATGTCCGTTTTTAATTGACGAAGATAATGTCTTGAAAATTAAAAAAGCCAAAGAAATTATCATCACAAACATGGCCGAACCACCAGGTTTAGAGGAACTTTCGGAGCAAGTTGGACTGAGTTTGAAAAAACTAAAAATGGGTTTCAAACAAATTTATGGTGATACAGTTTACGGATTTCTATTTGATTATAAAATGGATTATGCCCGACAATTATTAGATTCTGGTTCGTATAATGTAAATGAAGTTGGATTGAAAATTGGTTACAGCACCGGAAGTCATTTTATTGCAGCGTTTAAGAAAAAATTTGCAACGACGCCTAAGAAATATTTGATGTCGATAAATCCAAATACATAATGAGAAAGGTTATAGTGTTATTTGTATTTGTTTTATGCTTTACTTCTTGTAAAAAAGATCCTTTTTTTTCGAATTTTGATACAATTGAATATTATCAACTTGCTATTGAAGACACTATAGTTGAAAGAGTTTTAATAGAAAATAAAGATTCTGTTTTGGTTAAAACTATTGATGGTAGATTACCTAAAAATTTGAAAGACGAAATCTTTTTTTCAGAGATAAATTCAGATAGGTTTATAAAAAGAAAATTTGCATCTGATGACTTAAATAATTTTATAAACCTTTTCAATTCTAATGTTTTTTTTAAATCTTAACACAACTGCATGTGTACCG
>NZ_DQDX01000092.1:449-8835 GCF_003525665.1 Flavobacterium sp. | reverse complement strand
CTGTTATAGCATTAATTGAAAGTGTGAAAAATCATATTTTCAAGTCAAAAAGTTCTAACCAATAATTCCAAAAAACACATGAAAACCAGTAAGTTAATCGGTTTGTTTCTTGCAATCTTTGTATTGCATTCTTGTTCTAAAAAATCGGCTGCCGATTTTGATTCCGACTTCTCGTTATACAAGGATTATATATCGAGTTTTTCTTCTGGTTATGTTTCGGTCAGTTCCGATATTCGTGTGCAATTGGCATTCAATAAAAGTGATTGGAAACCCAACCAAGAATTAGACGAAGATTTATTCGACATTTCTCCAAGTATTTCAGGAAAAGTAATAGCACTTTCTAATAATACCATTGCCTTTATTCCGAAAGACAAATTGGAACAAAATACGTTGTATCAAATTACGCTGCATCTTTCGCAAATCAATGATAAAACTCCAAAAGAATTGGAGGATTTTAAGTTTTCGATTAAAACCATCAAGCAAGATTTCATTGTCAATACATTAGACTTACAATCGTACGATCCAGATACCTATTATTTGAATGGAACAATTAAAACCGCTGATAATTTATCTTTTGAAGATGCTCAAAAATTGTTGAAAGCAACGCAAAATGGTGATGATTTAAAAATAATTTTTGATAAAGCAACAAGTACTTCAACGGAATTCAAATTCACTATTGATAAAATAAAACGTTTTGATGACGACAGCGAAATTACCATTGCTTGGGATGGCGATGATGCAGATATTGAGCAAGAAGGTGAAGTAAAATATCCAATTCCAGGTAAAAATCAATTTAAAGTTTTAGATATTAAAATTGGTGACGAGAACAACCAATCTTTACTTATCAATTTCTCCGATCCATTAAAAAGAGATCAAGATTTTAAAGGATTAATCGCAATTGAAAACACTAACAATTTGAAATTTGCCACAATGGGCAACGTTTTGAAAGTGTTTTTCAGCAATGAAGCCAAAAATTCTGAAGTAGATAAAGGAAATTCAACTGAAACTATCACAGAAAGTGTAACTGCTGCTGTTGATTCGGTCGCTGTTGCTGTTGACACTGCTGCTGTTGCAGTTGATTCGGCTGTGGCTTATGTTGCACCAGTAGTTGAAGCTGTTGAAGAAGAATCCAATGTTCAATCGTTTGCAGGAACAAAACTAGTCGAAGTTTTTCAAGGAATTGAAAGCGAATACGGTTACAAAATGAAGCAAAATTATTCCGAAAAATTACAATTTGAACAAATAAAACCAGCCGTTCGCTTACTAAAAAGCGGTACGATTTTACCAAGTTCTAATAATTTAAAAATTAATTTTCAAGCTGCCAATTTGAATGCTGTTGATGTAAAAGTGTATAAAATTTACAAAAACAACATCATGCAATTCTTGCAAAATAATGAACTTAACGGAACACGAAATCTGAAACAAGTAGGACAATCGGTCGCCAAAAAAACCATCGAATTAAAACAAAACAACCTACTCGATTACACCAAATGGAATACCTATGCTTTAGATATTTCTAAAATTGTAACTCCAGAACCTGGTGCGATTTATCGTGTGGAATTTTCATTTAAGAAAAAATATTCACTTTACAAATGTGGAAATGAAACGCCAAATAACGAAGAAGAAAATCAAGATTCTGAAGAAGAAAATGAAGACGACGTCAATTATAGCGGCAACAATTACGACTATTATTACTACGAAGAAGATTATGATTATAGAGAAAGTCTTGATCCTTGTACTGACTATTATTATTACAACAACACAACCATTGGAACTAATATTCTAGCAACCGATTTAGGTGTAATTGCTAAACGCGGAACAGATAAATCGGTTACAATTGCAGTTAGTGATATTGTTTCGACTGATCCAATTTCGGGTGCAACTGTAACTTTATACAATTACCAACAACAAAAAATTGCCGATTCTAGTACTGATGGCGATGGAATGGCATCGTTCCAATTAGAAAAAATTGCCTATTTCGCAATTGTAACTAAAGGCGACCAAAGCACTTATGTGAAATTAGACGACGAATTATCTTTATCTGTAAGTGATTTTGATGTTTCAGGCGAGACTTTGCAAAAAGGTTTGAAAGGATATTTATATGGAGAAAGAGGCGTTTGGCGTCCAGGAGATACTTTATTTTTATCTTTCATTTTAAATGATAATGCCAATAAATTACCTGAAAATCATCCGATAAAAATTAGAGTAAACGATCCAAGCGGAAAAACGGTTTATCAATCGGTTCAAAAAGGAACGGCTTTCAGTCATTATAAATTCATAGTTCCAACGCAATCAAGTGCGCCTACAGGAAATTGGGAAGCTGTTGTAAGTGTTGGTGGAGCTCGTTTTTACAAAAGTTTAAAAATTGAAACTATTAAACCTAATCGTTTAAAAATCAAAAATAGTTTCAATGATGCTGTACTTTCAACAAGCAAAAACAACGTCAATAACATTCAAGTTTTATGGCTTCACGGTGCAGTAGCAAAAGATTTAAAAACGGAAGTTCAAGCTAAATTCTCGCAACAAGTAACTACGTTTAAAGGATTTGACAAATACGTTTTTGATGATCCAACAAGAAGTTTTTCAACCGAAGAAATCAATATTTTTTCAGGAAAAGTTGATGGAAATGGACGTGCATCTATTCCTATTAAACCAACATTGCAAGGTCAAGCACCAGGAATGTTGAAAGCCGCTTTCATCACAAAAGTATACGAACAAGGCGGCGATGTTTCTACCGATGTGGCTTCGACAACGTATTCTCCATATCAAACTTACATTGGTGTAAAAGCGCCACAACCAAACAAATATGGTTTATTAGAAACTGGAAAAGCCAACCGATTTGATATTGTAGCAGTTTCAGAAAACGGAAAACCAAAATCAGTTCGGAATTTAGATGTTCGAATTTACAAATTAGAATCACGTTGGTGGTGGGATGCATCTAATGATAATTTGTCAAATTATAGTTCGTCAACTTCAACAATTGCTTACAAAAACTTTAGAGTTTCAACTGATTATTCAGGAAAAGCAAGTATTTCATTTGTGGTTCCAGAAAACGATTGGGGTAACTATTTAGTTCGTGTTTCCGATCCAAATGATGGTCACGCAACAGGAACAAGAGTTTATATAGATTCACCATATTGGTCAGCTCGTTCTAAAAATGAAGATGGAAAAGCTGCGACAATGTTACGTTTTTCAACTGATAAAGAGAAATATGCTGTTGGTGAAACTGCCAAAATATTCTTCCCATCAAGTGAAGGCGGAAGAGCTTTAATTTCTGTAGAAAACGGAACAAAAGTCGTAAAAACACTTTGGGCAAAAACCAAAAAAGGTGAAACTACTGTCGAATTACCAATTACTGGTGAAATGGCACCAAATGTATATATAAATGTAACTTTATTGCAACCTCATGCATCAACCAAAAACGATTCACCTATAAGAATGTACGGAATTGTTCCGATTGAAGTTGTTGATAAAAACACAGTTTTAGAGCCACAAATTTCGATGCCAGATGTGCTTCGTCCGGAGCAAACAGTGAATGTAAAAGTATCTGAAAAACAAGGTAAAGCAATGACTTATACTATTGCTGTTGTTGATGAAGGTTTATTGGATTTAACGCGTTTCAAAACTCCAAATGCTTGGGATAATTTCTATACTCGCGAAGCATTAGGCGTTAGAACTTGGGATATTTATGACGATGTAATTGGTGCTTATGGCGGAAAAGTAAATCAAGTTTTCGCCATTGGTGGTGATGCCGATTTAGGTGGCGGAAAAGCTAAAAAAGCCAATCGTTTCAAACCAGTCGTGATGTATTTCGGTCCATTCGAATTAGGAAAAGGTGATTCTAAAACGCATCAAATAAAACTTCCAAAATACATTGGTTCCGTTCGTACGATGGTTGTGGCTGCCAATAAAGAAAATAGTGCTTACGGAATGGCTGAAAAAGCTACACAAGTAAAAAGTCCGTTGATGGTTTTGGCTTCGTTGCCAAGAAAAATTTCTCCTTCTGAAAATGTTACGATTCCTGTTACGCTTTTTGCGACAGAGAAAAATATTAAAAATGTAACACTTCAAATTAAAACAAATAATGCTGTTAGAGTTCTTGGAAAAGCAAGTCAAATTGTAAAATTCACAGAACCTGACGAAAAAATGGCGTATTTCAATTTAAGTGTTGGAAACATAACCGGAATTGGAAAAGTGCAAATCATCGCCACATCAGGAAAAGAGAAATCTACTTATGATGTTGAAATTGATGTGATGAATCCAAATCCTGTTACGACAACTTACACCGATATTATCATTGAACCAAATAGTTCTAAAAAAATATCTTGGGATTTATTTGGTGTAGCCGGAAGCAATAAATCTAAAATGGAAGTTTCATCAGTTCCAACGGTAGATTTTAGCCGAAGATTGGATTATTTGATTCAATATCCACATGGATGTGTAGAACAAACCACATCATCAGTTTTTCCACAATTGTATTTGAATGATGTAATGGATTTAGATGCGACTCACAAACAAAGAATTCAGAAAAATGTAACAGCTGGAATCCAAAAATTAGGGAATTTCCAAGTGGCAAATGGCGGATTTGCTTATTGGCCAGGAAATGCCGAAGCTGACGATTGGGGAACATCTTACGCAGGACATTTCTTAATTGAAGCAGAGAAAAAAGGATATGTTTTACCAATTTCTTTCAAAAATAAATGGATTTCCTATCAAAAGAAAATGGCAAAACAATGGCGTTTTGAAAAACAATATGGTAACGATTTTGCACAAGCATATCGTCTTTACACTTTAGCTATTGCTGGTTCAGCCGATTTAGCTTCGATGAACAGACTTCGTGAAACGGTTGGAATTTCTAACGAAAGTAAATTGCGCTTGGCTGCAACTTATGCTATTATCAAACAAAATTCGGCAGGTTTGGCGTTATTGAGCAAATCAATGATTGACGAACAAAACGAAGATGGTTACTACTATTATTATGGTTCGAACGAAAGAAATCGTGCGATGGCTTTAGAAACTTTGGTGTTGTTAGGTCAAAAACAAAAAGCTTTTGCTATGGCAACCAAATTGGCAAAAAATCTTTCAAGCAACCAATGGATGAGCACACAAACAACCGCTTACGGATTATATGCTATTTCAAAATTTGCACAAAGTAATGGTAGCAAAGGCGTTTCTGTTCAATATACGAATGGTGGAAAGTCAGTTGTGATTAATACCAACAAAACAGTTGCTCAACGAAATTTAGCTTTAGTTTCAGGTAAAAATTCGGTTACGATTAAAAATAACAAGAACAATACAATTTTTGTTCGTGTCTTGAATAGTGGAATTCTTCCTGTTGGAAAAGAAAATGTGGTTCAAAACAACTTATCTGCCAACGTAGTTTTCAAAGACCGAAAAGGAAAAGCAATATCGGCAACCAAAATCGCTCAAGGAACAGAATTTATTGCAGAGGTTACGCTAACCAATCGTAAAAACGAACGAGTAGAAAACATCGCGCTATCGCAAATTCTACCTTCAGGATTCGAAATTGTAAATACAAGATACACTGAATTTGGTGAATCAACTTCCAATGTTGCTGATTATATCGACATTCGTGATGATAGAGCCAATTACTATTTCAGTCTTCGTGGTGGCGAAACAAGAACGTTCAAAATCTTGTTAAATGCTTCGTATCTAGGCAAATACTACTTACCGGGATTACAATGTGAAGCGATGTATGACAATGAATTCTTGGCTCGAACTAAAGGTCAATGGGTTGAAGTGGTGAAGTAAATTATTAACCGCAAAGGCGCCAAGAAAGCGCAAGGTTCGCAAAGTTTATTTCAATAGGCTTGAGAATCAAGTGTAAAAAAATCAACTTTGCGGTTAATTAACTAATCTTTGCGAACCTTGCGAAAAAACTTTGTGCCTTTGCGGTAAAACAAAAAATGAAACAAAAACTCCAAGCGTTTCTTCAACGCATTTTAAAATACATCAAAACCAACAAAAAGAAATCTGCTATTGCATTTATTCTTCTTGTGGTTTACTATTTTTCATTGCCAAGAACACTTTTTGAAGAACCGTATTCCACAGTAATCGAAAGTAATGATGGCGAACTTTTAGCAGCCAAAATTGCTCGCGATGGACAATGGCGCTTTCCTGCCAAGGATAGTATTCCAGATAAATTTAAAAAATGTATAACGCATTTTGAAGACGAACATTTCAATTACCATTGGGGTTTTAATCCTGTGGCGATGGTAAAAGCTATTCAACAAAATCGAAGCGCAGGAAAAGTAGTTCGTGGCGGAAGTACTTTGACGCAACAAGTGATTCGTTTGTCTCGAAAAAATAAAAAACGTACTTATTTCGAAAAAGTAATCGAAATCATTCTTGCCACTAGATTAGAATTTCGTCATTCTAAAGAAAAAATTTTAGAATTATATGCAGCTCATGCACCTTATGGCGGAAATGTTGTTGGACTCGAAATGGCTTCTTGGCGTTATTTTGGAGTGCAATCGCATCAACTTTCTTGGGCAGAAACAGCTACTTTGGCAGTTTTACCGAATGCACCAAGTTTAATTTATCCGGGTAAAAATCAACAAAAGTTACTTAAAAAACGCAACACTCTTTTACTAAAATTGTACAACGAAAAAGTTATTGATAAAATGACGTATCAGTTGTCAGTTGAAGAACCGTTGCCTCAAAAACCCTACAATGTTCCTCAAATTGCACCTCATTTATTACAACGAATTGCAAAATCTGATGAAGGAAAACGCATTAAAACTACGCTTGATATTTCGTTGCAAAATCGTGTGAACCAAATTGCTGCTTATTATTACAATCAATACAAGCAAAATGAAGTGCACAACTTGGCTATTATGGTTATTGACATTCAAAATCGAAACGTAATTAGTTATGTAGGAAATTCCCCAACCGATAAAGATCACGATAAAGATGTTGATATAATTTCGGCACCGAGAAGTACAGGAAGTATTTTGAAACCCTTACTTTATGCATCGATGTTAGATTCAGGCGAACTTCTTCCAAATACTTTGGTTGCTGATATTCCTACACAAATTTCGGGTTATGCTCCGCAGAATTTTAATCTGACTTTTGATGGTGCAGTTCCGGCGCAAAGAGCTTTGTCGCGTTCGTTGAATATTCCAGCAGTTTTGATGTTACAAGATCACGGTGTGAATAATTTTTATGAATTACTTCAAAAATTCCAACTGAAAAACATCAATAAAAGACCAGATCATTATGGATTATCTTTAATTCTTGGCGGTGCCGAAAGTAATCTTTGGGATTTGTGTAGAACGTATGCTAATTTATCTTCAACCGTTAATTATTTCAATACAACAAAAGGAAAATATCGAAATAATGAATTTGCCGAACTGAATTACGTTAACGGATTTGAACAAGATTATGGCGATGAAACCAATCAAAAGCCTATACTTGGTGCAGGTTCTATTTACTTGACTTACAACGCTATGAAAGAAGTTAATCGACCTGAAGGCGATGAAGCTTGGCGTTTTTACGATTCGTCATTAGATATTGCTTGGAAAACAGGAACCAGTTTTGGAAATCGTGATGCGTGGGCAATAGGTACCAACTCTAGATATGTAGTTGGCGTTTGGGTTGGAAATGCTTCTGGTGAAGGACGACCACAATTGACAGGTGTTGACAGTGCTGCACCAATATTGTTTGATGTTTTTAATTTATTACCACGAAAAGCATTCTTCAGTCCGCCATTGAATGATTTAGAATATGCCGATGTTTGCACCAAAAGCGGTCATTTAGCTCAAGATGATTGTCCGAAAACCAATCAATTGATTCCTAAAAATGGTAAAAAAACCAGTATTTGTCCGTATCATAAATTGGTGCATTTGGATGCTTCACAACAATTTCGAGTAAACAGCAGTTGTGAAAATGTAGATAATATTGTCACCAAAAAATGGTTTGTTTTGCCACCAGTTATGGAATGGTATTACAAAAGTCAGCACATCGACTATATGCCATTGCCACCATTTCGCGCCGATTGTCAACAAACGCAACAAGCATCGATGGATTTTATTTATCCAAAAACAAACAGCAAAATATACCTCACCAAAAACTTTCAAAGTAAAGTGCAACCTGTAATTTTAAAAGTGGCACATTCCAACAAAGAAGCCAAGCTTTTTTGGTATGTTGATAACGTATATAAAGGCGAAACCCAAACGTTTCACGAAATGCAAATTGAAGCCAACACTGGTTTTCATTACATCACGGTTGTAGATGAATTTGGAAATGAAATTAATAGAAAGGTTGAGTTTGTTAGAGATTAGGAGCGAATGGTTTGCGAATTCTTGGTTTCCTTATTCCTGCTTTTCGTTCTACTTCGTGCCACTGCAATCAGTCCCGAAACTTC
>NZ_DQDX01000092.1:0-367 GCF_003525665.1 Flavobacterium sp. | reverse complement strand
GTCCCGAAACTTCGGGATAGTTTGGTTTTGTCTTTTGTGAAGTTCAAGTTTCAAAAAACTATTTTATCAATTTAGACAACATTTTTTATGTTTTTTACCACTTCCACAAGGACATGGATCATTGCGTTGAATTTTAGTTTGATTAATTATTGGTTGAAATAGATTTAATTTTTCAGAATAGTTACTTCTGCTTTGATAATACTTCATTACATTCTGTTGAATATCAAAAATTGTTACATCCTTTTTTTCTGTTTCAATAATTTCAAATAATTCTTCAAAATTACCATTTACAGATAAATCAATATAATCTTTATCATAAAGTTCTTTTATTAAAGAAACTTGATATTCACTTGGATTATTTATATAG
>NZ_DQDX01000147.1 GCF_003525665.1 Flavobacterium sp. | reverse complement strand
ATACTGAATTAATACAAATAATAATTCACAACAATCATTTAAAATCATTAAACATAAGAAATAATTTAAAATTGAAAATGAATATACTTTACATAGATAAAGACGTTGAAATACTTGGAAATGATGAACAGCTTATAATGTATAAACCTGCAAAAATTTTAAAACAGAATTAACTTCAATTTAAATCAATCCTCCAAATCAATCAAAAAGCTATTTAAAAACGCTACAGATTTTTCAATATCATAATGTAAAATTCTGTCTTCTTTTACAAACGGAACTTCTTCTCTATATGATTTTACAAACATTTCAATAAAGTCACTTGATTTTAAAGGTCTTCTGAATTCAATTGCTTGCGAAGCGTTCATTAATTCAATCGCCAAAATTCGCTCTAAATTTTCCATAACTTTCAAGCATTTTGTAGCTGCATTTGCTCCCATCGAAACGTGATCTTCTTGTCCGTTACTAGAAACAATACTGTCAATACTTGCTGGAGTTGCCAATTGTTTGTTCTGACTAGCAATACTCGCAGCCGTATATTGTGGAATCATAAAACCAGAATTTAAACCTGGATTATCAACCAAAAATGCAGGTAAACCACGCAATCCAGAAATCAATTGATAGGTTCTTCTTTCAGAAATACTTCCTAATTCAGATAAAGCAATTGCAAGAAAATCTAAAGCCATTGCCAAAGGTTGACCATGGAAATTTCCACCAGAAATAATCACGTCTTCACCTACAAAAATATTTGGATTATCAGTAACCGAATTAATTTCAGTCTTAAATACTTTCTTTACATAATCAATTGTATCTTTCGAAGCACCATGCACTTGTGGAATACATCTAAACGAATAGGGATCTTGAACGTGTTGTTTTTCTTGAGCAATAATTTCACTATCTTCCAACAAATCAGTCATTCGTTTTGCCGTCACAATCTGACCTTTGTGCGGACGAACATAATGTATCAATTCATTAAAAGGCTCAATTCTTCCGTCAAATCCTTCTAATGAAATTGCCGAAATTACATCAGCCAAATACGAATATTTCATCGCTTTTAGCAAAATATAACTTCCATAAGCACTCATAAATTGCGTTCCATTCAACAACGCCAATCCTTCTTTTGATTGTAGAACTATTGGTTGCCATCCTAATTTTTCTAAAACTTTACTTGATGGTTGACGAAATCCTTCATAATTCACTTCACCTTCACCTAATAATGGTAATGATAAATGTGCTAACGGAGCCAAATCACCACTCGCACCAAGCGAACCTTGTGTGTAAATTACAGGTAAAACATCATTGTTATAAAAATCTACCAATCGTTCTACGGTTTGCAATTGCACACCAGAATGTCCATAACTCAACGACTGAATTTTAAGCAACAACATAATTTTCACAATTTCACTTGGAACTTCATCGCCAGTTCCACAAGCATGCGATTTAACTAGATTGGATTGTAGTTGCGATAGATTTTCATTGGAAATTTTTACATTATATAACGATCCAAAACCAGTGTTAATTCCATAAATCGCTTTTTCGTTTCCAGCCATTTTGGTGTCTAAATATTCTCTACATTTTTGAATATTTACTTTGGCTTCTTCTGATAAAGCAATCATTTTGTGTTGTGAAATTATTTCTTGTAAAGTCTCTAAATGCAGTACTTCTGAACTTATATAATGCGAATTGTCCATTTTGGAATTAAATTAGACCTCAAAATTCCGTAAACGAATGTTAAAAAACAAGGTTTAAAGCCATTATTTTATTGAATATTTGTTAAAAAATCACTTCATATAAATAGAATATCATTTTTAAAAATCAATAAACTCACTAAAAATGAAGGATTCACAAAAATAACCAACTCGTTTTTTTGGTAACTAAAAAATGGTACTTTTGAAATATATGTTGAACAATTGCCACAAATACAGCTTCGTATCTACAATCAAATCTTTGGTTGCGACTTTTGTTGGCACTACATCTACAACAACTACAACCCCATTTGGGGTATAATTTTCACATATAATCCAATTGCAATGGACTTTCAAAATGAGAGTGCAAATTCTTTTGAAATCATTCTCATCAATTCATTTTACAACAAAACATCATGATAGTATTAAAATTTGGCGGAACTTCTGTTGCCAATGCCCAAAATATTCAATTAGCAATAAATATTGTTACAGAAAAATCGAAAAAAGAAAAATTAGCCGTTGTAGTTTCTGCTTTAAGTGGCATAACAGATATGCTTTTGATTGCCTCACAAAAAGCTGCATCAAAAGACGAAAATTATAAAAATAACATTGAAGAAATCAAACAAAAACACTTTGAAACCATATCACTTTTAATTGATAGTAACAATCAGAATCAGCTTTTAATTAAGATAAACAGTCAAATTAATCAATTGCAAACGCTTCTTGACGGATGCTTTTTATTGGGCGAATTATCACCAAGAACTTCTGATGCTATTGCAAGTTTTGGCGAACTATTATCGTCACAAATTATTGCAACAGCATTACAGCAAACTATTCCAAACAGTAATTTTAAAGACAGTCGAGAGTTGATTAAAACCAATTCTAATTTCGGAAAAGCAGCTGTAAATTTTGATGTAACCAATACACTTATTGAAGATTATTTTATTTCTAATAAATCGCAGGTTGTAATTTTACCAGGTTTTATCGCTTCTTCTAAAGATGGAAATACTACAACTCTTGGTCGTGGTGGTTCCGATTATACTGCTGCAATCATTGCAAATGGCGTAAATGCCGATTCATTAGAAATTTGGACAGACGTCAACGGAATGTTTACAGCCAATCCTAAAATTGTAAAACAAGCGCAACCCATCGAATCTATTTCATATCAAGAAGCTATGGAATTGTCTCATTTTGGTGCCAAAGTTTTGTATCCGCCAACAATTCAACCAGTTTTAAATTCAAATATTCCAATTTGGATAAAAAACACCTTCGAACCTGAAGCTTACGGAACATTAATTTCGAACAATCCAGATGCAAATGCCAATCCAATAAAAGGAATTTCTCACATTGACAAAATTGCTTTACTGACTGTCGAAGGTTCAGGACTGATAGGTGTTGCTGGTTCATCAAAACGATTATTCGAAGTGCTTTCGCAAGAAAATATCAATGTAATTTTCATAACACAAGCGTCATCTGAACATTCCATTTGCATCGGAATTCAAAATCAAGATGCAGAAAGAGCTCGAAAAGCAATCAATAAAACGTTCGAATTAGAAATTGCTCAAAATAAAATTGATAATTGTATTGTAGAAAAAGACTTGTGCATTGTGGCTTTGGTAGGTGAAAATATGAAAAATCATCAAGGCTTAAGTGGTAAAATGTTCAGTACTTTAGGGAAAAATAATGTGAACATTCGTGCCATTGCTCAAGGTGCATCCGAAAGAAATATATCGGTTGTAATTAATGAAAAAGATGTCAAAAAAGCGCTGAATACTTTACACGAACGCTTTTTTGAAGACAACACAAAACAGTTGAATTTATTTGTAATGGGCGTTGGAAATGTAGGTGAAAAATTTATAGATCAAATTCACCAACAAAAGAAATTCTTGAAAGAGAATATGAAAATGAATGTTCGCGTAATAGCAATGTCAAATTCCAGAAAAATGGTTTTTGATGAGGATGGATTGTCGCTGAAAGATTGGAAATCGCTATTAGATAATGGAGAAACTGCCACAATTTCTGAATTTATTTCTAAAGCAAAAGAACTCAATTTACGCAACAGTATTTTCGTAGATATTACTGCAAATGGTGAAATTGCATCCATTTATGATCAATTTTTGAAACAAAATATTGCTGTTGTTACTTGTAATAAAATTGCTTGTTCATCGCAATATGACAACTATAAAAATCTAAAAAATCTGTCTCGAAAATACAACGCGCCATTCTTATTCGAAACCAATGTTGGCGCTGGTTTACCAATTATTGATACATTAAAACATCTAATAGCTTCTGGCGATAAAGTAAACAGAATTAATGCCGTTTTATCTGGAAGTTTGAACTTTATTTTCAATAATTTTAGCGATTTCTACAACTTTCACGATGTGGTAAAAGAAGCTGGTGTACAAGGATTTACCGAACCTGATCCAAAAATTGATTTAAGTGGTGTTGATGTAGCTAGAAAAATTTTAATTCTAATTCGCGAAAGCGGTTACGAAATGGAAATGGAAGCCATAGAAAACAATTGCTTTTTACCACAAGAATGTATGGAAACAACGAATAATGAAGATTTTTTCAAGTCATTAATCAAACATTCGAATCATTTTGAAAACCTTTTATCCGAGGCAAAAGCCAAAGATTGTAGAATCAAATTTGTAGCTTCGTTTGATAACGGAAAAGCAAGCGTTGGATTGCAATTTATTCCAAAAGAAAGTCCGTTTTACAATCTGGAAGGAAAAGATAATATTGTAGAATTTTACACCGACAGATACATCGATCAACCATTGATTATAAAAGGTGCTGGTGCTGGTGCAGCCGTAACAGCATCTGGAATTTTTGCTGATGTAATTCGAATTGGAAATGTGTAGAGACAAGGCATTGCCTTGTCTCTACACAAAAAAATAAAAATATGAACGAAATAAAAATATTCTGTCCAGCAACAATCGCCAATCTCAATTGCGGATTTGACGTTTTAGGTCTATGCCTAGAAGGAATTGGCGATGAAATGATTATCAGAAAATCAACAGAAAAAGGAATAAAAATAACCAAAATCACTGGTGCCGATTTACCATTTGAAACCGAAAAAAATGTTGCCGGAGTTGCTGCTTTAGCCATCTGTAAAGAAGCGATTAATCGCGTCTCCTTTGATCACGGTTTTGAAATAGAAATCCATAAAAAAATAAAAGCTGGAAGTGGCATCGGAAGTTCTTCTGCAAGTGCTGCTGGAGCTGTTTTTGGAATCAACGAATTACTCGGAAAACCATTTACAAAACATGAATTAGTTGATTTTGCTATGAAAGGTGAAGCTGTGGCAAGCGGTTGCGAACATGCCGACAACGTTGCTCCTTGTCTACTTGGAGGTTTTACTTTGGTTCGCGGTTACAATCCGTTGGATGTGATTCGAATTGAAAGTCCGAGCGAACTTTTTGCAGTAGTTTTGCATCCACATATTGAAGTAAAAACATCCGATTCACGAGCAGTTTTGCAACCCATGATTCCAATGAGAGACGCCATAACGCAATGGGGAAATCTCGGTGGATTTATCGCTGGTTTATACACCAATGATTACAATTTAATTGGTCGTTCGCTAAATGATATCATTGTTGAACCTGCACGAAAACATTTAATTCCTAACTTTGATGAAGTTAAAAATGCTGCATTGCAATATGGAGCTTTAGGTTCAGGAATTTCTGGTGCTGGTCCGAGTATTTTTGCTTTGTGTAAAGGTCAAGAGATTGCCGAAAAAGTAGCATTTGCCATGAGCGAAAGTTATCAATATACTGGAATTGAATTTGATATGCATATTTCAAGAATTAATCCCAATGGAGTTAAAATATTATAATTAATTGTTGCGAGTTACGAGTTGCGAGTTATATCAAAAATTTGATAAAGAAAAACAACCCGAAACCCGAAACTCGTAACTCGAAACCACATAAATGAACTATTACAGTTTAAATAATAAAGACAACAAAGTTTCTTTTCAAGAAGCCGTTATTCAAGGACTTGCACCAGATAAAGGTTTGTATTTTCCTGAAACAATTTCCCAATTACTGCCATCATTTTTTGATGAAATAGAAAATTTATCAAACGAAGAAATAGCTTTCGAAGCCATAAAACAATTCGTAGGAACTGAAATTCCTGAACTCGAATTAAAGCAAATTCTAAAAGAAACTTTATCCTTCGATTTTCCTTTAGTTAAAGTAGAAGAAAATGTGTTTTCTTTGGAATTATTTCATGGACCAACTATGGCTTTTAAAGACGTTGGCGCACGATTTATGTCAAGATGTTTAGCCTATTTTAACAGAGACAAAGATCAAAAAAATACTGTTTTGGTTGCCACTTCTGGTGATACTGGTGGCGCTGTGGCAAGCGGATTTCTTGGTGTGAAAGGTGTTGAAGTCATCATTCTTTATCCATCAGGAAAAGTGAGCGATATTCAAGAACGTCAATTGACTACTTTAGGTCAAAATATTACGGCGCTAGAAGTTGATGGTGTTTTTGACGATTGTCAAGACATGGTAAAAAAAGCATTTCTGGATGATGATTTAAAATATAAAAATCTAACATCGGCAAATTCGATAAATATTGCTCGTTGGCTTCCTCAGATGTTTTACTTTTTCTTTGCTTATAAAGAATTGAAAAAGTACAATAAAGACTTAATTGTATCTTGTCCGAGTGGAAATTTCGGGAATATTTGTGCCGGAATTATAGCAAAAAAATTAGGTTTACCACTAACCCATTTTGTTGCTTCAACCAATGCAAATGATACGGTTCCAAGATTTTTAGAAAACGGAATTTATAATTCAAAACCATCAGTTGCAACCATTTCCAATGCGATGGATGTTGGAAATCCGAGTAATTTTGTTCGAATTCAGGAAATGTATAACAACGATTTGAAGGAATTCCAAAAAGATTTTTCGTCCTATACTTATACTGATGAAGAAACTAAATCTGCCATGAAAAAAATTCATACAAATTCGGGCTATATTGCCGAACCTCACGGCGCTGTTGGTTATTTAGGATTAAAAAAAGAACTTCTAAATTATCTAAACGCTGTTGGTTTTTTCCTTGAAACTGCTCATCCAATTAAGTTTTTGGATGTTGTAGAACCAGTTTTAAATGTCAAATTGGAGATTCCAAAACAAATAGAAAGTGTTTTGAATAAAGAAAAAGTAAGTGTTAAAATTAAAAGTTACGAAGACTTAAAAAACTTCCTTCAAAAGAATTAAATTATGAATATTATTTTATCAAATAAATTGTGCTCTGCATCAATAAACACAAAAGGTGCAGAATTAAATTCGTTTAAAAATTCACAAACCAATACCGAATACATATGGAGTGGAAATCCTGACTTTTGGGGTAAACATTCACCAGTTTTATTTCCAATTGTTGGTGCTTTAAAAGACGATTGCTATTTCTACGAAGGCAAAAAATATAATCTATCACGTCACGGATTTGCTAGAGATTTTGAATTTGAAGTAATTAAATCAAGTTCAAATGCTGCTTCGTTTTTACTAAAACAAAATCCTGAAATTAGAGCAAAATATCCTTTTGATTTTGAACTTCAAATGGATTATAAATTAGTTGATAATTCTTTAATTCTAAGCTATATAATTCGAAATAAATCAAATGTACAAATGCCTTTTTCTATAGGTGCACATCCAGCTTTTGCTTTGACAAATTCTTTTGAAGATTATTCATTAGAATTTGAAAAAGAGGAAAATTTAGTCACTCATGAACTAGAAAACAATTTATTTTCTGGAGAAACTAGACCAGTAAATTTAGATAAAACCAACTTGCCTCTAACCTATTCTTTATTCGAAAAAGATGCTTTAGTTTTTAAAACGATTCAATCTAAAAAAATTACAATTTTAGAAAATCAGAAACCTTTATTGAGGGTAAATTTTGACGATTTTAGTAGTTTAGGAATTTGGACTGTTCAAAACGCACCATTTATTTGCATCGAACCATGGATTGGTTTTGCTGATGATTCCACAAGTAATGGCAATCTTTTTGATAAAACAAACATTCAGATTTTGAAAGAAAATTCAAGTTTCGAAGCTTCATTTTCAATTGAAATTTTATAGTGGAATTTAGACAACTTATTTAGGTAATTATGTAAAAGTAGATTCATGTAAAAAGATGAATTTTACATAAAACATAAACCTATGAAATCTAAACTTATTCTGCTATCGTTTTTCTCCTTGATAACTCTATTTTCTTGTAAACAAAACGGAAGTTCTGTAAAGCAAAAAAAGCAAATTGTGAGAAAACAACCAAAATCAGTGTCTTACACTTTAGAAAATGCGAAAATTTGGTTGGAACAAAACGCAACCGATGTTTCTAAAATTGAAATTGTAACGGCAATAAATAGAACCGATAAAAAGAACTTGGCAAAGCAAGATTCAATTGTAATTCCGAGTGATTTTAGTGGTGATGTGGTTTATTATTTACCTTTTCCATTGGAAATTAATTATTTAGCTGATGTTTCTAAAGTGTTGCTGTTTTCTTATCCAACGCAAACTTTTGCAGCTTATGAAAACGGAGTTCTTGTCTACTCCGGACCAACAAATATGGGTAGAAAAAAAGATAAAACGCCAACAGGATTGTTCTACACCAATTGGAAAGCAGAAGAAACTACAAGTACTTTTAACGACGAATGGGATTTAAAATGGAATTTCAACATCGAAAATAAATTAGGTGTTGGTTTTCATGAATATGAATTACCAGGTTATCCTGCGTCGCATTCTTGTTTGCGATTGTTAGAAAAAGATGCAAAATTTCTTTACGATTGGGCTGATCAATGGGTTCTTGCCGATAAAGAAACAGTAAAAGTAAAAGGAACACCAGTAATTGTTTTTGGAAGTTATGATTTTGATGAACCTAAACCATGGTTGCAGTTGGTTAAAAATTCGAAAAGTTTAGATATTTCAATAGCTGAAGTTGAAAAGCAAACTGCTCCTTTCTTAAAAGCAATTTTGGAACAACAAAAAATTAGAGAAGATTACAGTAAAACTTCTACTAAATAATTTAATTTTCCAGAGTTAGAAATGCCTTTCCTAAATAATTAATAATATCAGAAGCGATAAACGATTGATGTCCAGTTTCTGGTAAAGCAATGTCAGCAGTTAATCCGTGAAGGTAAACACCTAGCATTGTTGCATTTATGGGTTCGTAGTTTTGAGCGAGCAAACTTGTGATAATTCCAGTAAGCACATCACCACTTCCTGCGGTTGCCAATGCTGGATTTCCTGTTGTATTTTGGTATATTTTTTCTCCGTCAATGATGTAGGTTGGCGCTCCTTTCATCACAATTATTACATCAAATTTCATAGAGAATTCGATTGTTTTAGCAAATTTTTCTTCATCTGAGTTCCATTTTCCTAGTAATCGTTCGAGTTCTTTTGGATGCGGCGTTAGTATTGTTTTGGGTTCTAAAAGTGAAATCCAAGTTGGGTTTAATGACAAAATATTCAATGCATCGGCATCAATAACCATTGGTGTTTTATTGTCAAAAAGTAATTGATGAATGGCGTTTTGAGTTTCAATTTCCTGACCAATTCCGATGCCAACTCCGATTGCGTTTGGAGTAAAATCATAATCAATATTGGTTATAAAATTCTCTTGAACATCAGTTAAAACCATAACTTCTGGAATACTAATTTGTACAATTTCATAACCACATTTTGGAACAAATGCCGTAACCAATCCGCAACCCGATTTTATCGCCGCTTTACTCGATAAACAAACCGAACCCATTTTGCCATAACTTCCACCAATAAGTAGTGCGTGACCTTGAATTCCTTTGTGCGAATTTAGTGGAATTGGTTTATAGATTTTTAGAATTTCTTGTTTTGTGATTTCTACTGGAAGTTGCATGGACTTTATAATTGGTTAACTAAAGTTACTGAATTTTATTTGATGTAGGTTAATTATTTTTTTAATTCAAATGGTACTTTTATTGAATAGTAAATTTAGAAACCTTTTCATTAAAATAAATCCATATATAATTGATTTTTTAGGTACTATTTTAATAAATTTTAAATAAATTAGCGACTTCAATTTATATTATAAAATACAATGAAAAATACCGCATTATCGCAC
>NZ_DQDX01000068.1:16832-17724 GCF_003525665.1 Flavobacterium sp. | reverse complement strand
GTTTAATATAAATTAATAATAGAATGAAAAAATTATTTTTTTTTACTTTATCAGTTATTTTATTCACTTCGTGTGAAAAAGAAAAAAAGACGTTTCAAGTTCCAAAAACTTCTATCGATTATATGAATGAAAAAGAGGAACAAGAAAGAGAAAAGTTAAGACCTAAAGGAAAACTTACCGAAATCACTTTCAATAAAATGGAACACGATTTTGGTCAAGTAAAAAATGACGCTCTTTTAACGTATACTTTCAAATTTGAAAATACTGGTGAAAATGATTTAGTAATCATGAAAGCTTTTGGTTCTTGTGGTTGTACTGTTCCAGAATATTCTAAAGAGCCAATAAAACCAGGCGAAGAAGGAAAAATTAAAGTTTCTTTTGATACTAAAGGTAAACAGGGTGAGCAAAGTAAAACAATTACTGTTTATGCCAACACTAGAAAAAATATGGAGACATTAAAAATAAAAGCGTCATTACCTGGTGGAAAGCCAAAGAAAGATGCTCCTAAACCAATTACATCTAAATAAAATTATTATGGAACAAATTAGTCAGTTTTTACCATTCATCTTAATGTTTGTGGTATTATATTTTTTTATGATTTTGCCACAACAAAAAAGAGCAAAAAAAGAGAAAGCATTTGAAAGCGGTTTAAAAGTTGGTGACAAGATCATCACTAAAAGCGGTTTTCACGGTAAAATTGCTGAAATCGCTGAAACATCAGTTGTTATTGAAACGATGTCGGGTAAATTAAAAATTGAGCGTTCTGCAATTTCTATGGAAATGAGTGCTGCATTAGCTACTAAAAAGGCGTAATTCAATATATTCTAAATAAAAGAAAATCCTAAATTCAATATTTTGAGTTTAGGATTTTTTTTTATTCTTTTAAGTCAAG
>NZ_DQDX01000068.1:0-16689 GCF_003525665.1 Flavobacterium sp. | reverse complement strand
GTTTCTAACAATTTCATAATGCGACCATGGTATAAAATGATCGGCGTCTTTTATAGAAATTTCTTCAACCGATTTCGCATTTATGAATTCTTTTTTCATGAAAATCACGTTGCTAAAAGGAACCAAACGGTCTTTTGTTCCATGAATAATCACAACGTTTGTAGTTATTTTTTTAAGATTGGGTTTCATTCTAAACAAATCATTTTTTAACCACCATAATTCGTCATTTGCTGGTCGTAATGCACCCGGAATTAAATACCGAAGTGGTTTCGACATAAAAACTGGTCGCCAAGTTTCTGGATTTTCTGCATTTGGATCGACTGAACCTGCCAAAATTACTAACTGTTTGTAATCGTTGGGTTTGTCAATTGCCATTTTTACAATTATTGGTCCGCCGTACGAATGACCGATTAAATAAATGTTTTTTCCGTTCTTAATTTTTTCTACAAATTGCTCAATTATAGTTGCTTGTTCGTCTAAATCTTGTGCTTCACCAAAATTGCTATAACCAAATCCTGGTCTATCAATTGAAATCATTCGGTACTTTTTAAGAAGCAAAGTATCTTTTAGATAATCTTTATAACTGTTCCAACTTCCAGGCGAACCATGAACAAAAAATAGGGTAGGAAGATCTTCTTTTCCAGTTTGAATAAAATGAATTTTTGAATCGTCAATTTTTATGGTGCTATCGATATAGGTAGTTTTCGACTCTTTAAAGAAAGTTTTTGTTTTTGATTTACTCGTTCGCATAGTCATACACGATTGACAAATAATGATGTAAAAAACCAATGTAGTAAATAGAATAACTTTTATTTTATTTCGCCTGAAGTAATTCATTTTTAATGATTTATTATCTGTATTTGTCATTTAAACCAATGTTGGAGAGAATCATAGGTTTGATTTTTTCGAATCGTGTGATTTTGGTTTTTTCTTGTTTCGCGCTATCTATATATTCTAAAAATTCTTTTTGTTTGTATGGTGAAAATTCGAAAAACGCTTCCGCAAATGACGTGTCGTTGTCTAAATGACTTTGAAAAAACTCAGCTATTTCAACTTCTTTTTTGGTTGGTTTTATTGATTTTCCATCTTTTTCATTTGCAATTGCTTCTTTGATGTAAGCCAAAATCAACTTTTCATTTAGTTCACTTTTGGAAGTAAATCGCCATTGACGCAGACCTTTTGTTACACCATCATTGGCATTAACCAATAGATTGCCTTCGTCTTTAAGGAAAACGCCATTAAAGAACCAAATGGTAAAAAAGTTTTTGAAACCGCCAATACCAATTACATTTTTGTTGTTTATGGTATATACGATTCCGCCCCATTTTGTGGTTTCAACTAATTCGGTTTTATTGATTATGGATTTTAAAGTTTCGATTTCTTCTTCCCATAAATCGTTGCTGTGCCAACTTTTTTTATCTTCCATAAAATTCTTGACATTTATTCAATACATTTACAATCTAGCCCTGATTGCAGTGGAAATTTTTTCTTAATTGCCTTGGGTTGAAACCCAAGGCAATTAAGAAAAGATTGTAACGAAAAGCAGGAATACGGAAACCAAGAAATCACCAAGCCATTCGCTCCCAATAAATTTATTTCTTCTTTTTATTTTCTTTAGAAAAATCGGTTGTAGCTGTTAGTTCGGCGATTTTTACAATTACGTCAACGGCTTTTTGCATGCTTTCTACTGGAACGTATTCGTATTTTCCGTGAAAATTGTGTCCGCCAGCAAAAATATTCGGGCATGGTAAACCCATGTACGACAAACGAGAACCGTCTGTTCCGCCACGAATTGGTTTGATTAATGGCTTGATTCCGAGTTGTTTCATTGCTTTTTCGGCAAGGTCAACTATGAACATCATTGGTTCTACTTTTTCGCGCATGTTGTAATATTGGTCTTTTATCTCGGCGATGCAGATGTCTTCTCCAAATTGTTTTGCGAATTTTTTATTGATGTCATTGACAATTTTTTGAACTCTTTTTTTACGTTTTTTGAACTTTTTAGCATCGTGATCGCGAATGATAAGTTCTAATTTGGTTTCTTCAAGACTTCCAGTTAAACCAGTAACATGATAGAAACCTTCGTAATCTTTGGTCTCTTGCGGAATTTCGTTTTTGGGTAATTTATTGATGAAATGATTGGCAATTAGCATAGAATTGATCATTTTTCCTTTGGCATAACCTGGATGAACGCTTTTACCTTTAAAGATAATTTTGGCTCCAGCAGCATTGAAATTTTCATATTCTAATTCGCCAATTTGACTTCCATCCATAGTGTAAGCCCATTGTGCGCCAAATTTTTCTACGTCAAAAATATCGGCACCACGACCAATTTCTTCGTCTGGTGTAAATCCGACTCTAATTTTTCCGTGTTTGATTTCTGGATGTTGCACAAGGTATTCCATAGCCGTAACAATTTCGGTTAAACCGGCTTTGTCATCGGCACCAAGTAGCGTTAAACCATTGGTTGTAATTAATGTTTGGCCTTTATAAAGCAATAAATCTTTGAAATAACTTGGAGAAAGAACGATGTTTTGCTCTTTGTTTAGAACAATATCTTTACCATCATAATTTGGAATTATTTGTGGTTGAACGTCTTTTCCAGTAAAATCGGGCGAAGTATCGTAGTGCGAAACGAAACCGATTGTTGGAACTTCGTGTTCTACATTGCTTGGTAAAGTTCCCATTACGTAACCATTTTTATCGATGGTAACTTCGGTTAAACCGATGTCTTTTAATTCTTTAACTAATAATTTAGCTAGAACTAATTGTTTTTTTGTGCTTGGAGTTGTTGGTGAATTGGCATCCGATTCAGTATCGATAGTAACGTAGCTTATAAAGCGATCAATAATATGTTGCATAATGTTGGTTTAAGTAAAGGACAAATGTAGGGAATATTTTGTTTTTGGGCAGTTGATAAACGTTAGTAAATGTTATTTCTGATTTTAATTTATTTGGTTGAAAACGTTCCAAAATGCCATAAAATCCCAGATGGATCAATAAGAAAACATTCTTTTCCCCAATCGTATGATTTCATCGGAATTAATTTTGCGGAAGGATATTTTGAAGTTAGATTTATAGCAACAAGATTGTTCCAGAATTCTTCAACATCTTCAACTTCCATAAAAACCATGGTATTGTCTATCCAATCTTTTACGTAGGCATCTTGAAGGTAAAAACCAATTGTATCGTTTTGAAATAGAGACATGTTGTGGGCTAATACTACTTCTTGAAAACCCAAATAGGTATAAAAATTACGTGAGGTTTCAAAATTTTCACTTCCAATAAACGGACGAATGGATTTGGCTTTATGTTGCATGTTTTATGACTATTTAATTGTTAGTCAAATATACTAAAAAATCTTACGCAATTTCTTTAAGTCCATCGGGTAAAGGTCGATAAGCATGGTAATGTAAGACTTCTTCTAATGCTAATTTCAATGCTATGTTAATTGGAACCAAGGTAGTTCCTTGTTGCAGATCTATTTGTGCAAGATTCATATAGTAATCGGAAATTATTGGAACGTAAAGTCCGTTTTGAATTAATTCTGAAGTTTTATCGTAGTTTTCTTGTTGATTTTCTTTGATGAATTTACAAGTTGCCATTCGATTTTTACCATATTGATCTTTACTCGCGGCATAACCAAAAAGTCTACAGATTAATCCGCGGTATTTATAACTGGAACATTTGCCGTTAACAGTATCAACTAATGATAACGGACGATAAATGTGACAAATTGCAGACGATTTATTTTTTAATTCTTCGAGTAATTCTTCGGCTTTACCTTCTAGAAAAGAATGAAAAGCCCATGGTAAAAATTCTAGTGAAGTAGCAACGATATTGGGTGTTGAACAGCATTTTCCGCAACCAGAAAGACAATGTAAGTTTGCTTTTAAATTGAAACTCGCAATTTCGAGTTCAAGTTTATTAAATAAGATTTCTACTTTTTCTACTTTACACTCTAAAGTCATTTTTTTTGTAAGGTAGGCTATTGCTACTAGCTTGAGTTACATCTTGACTTTTATATTTGTAATTAACATATAACTATTTGAATAAAAAAAAACTCGCAGTGTTTGATAGCTGCGAGGTTTTTATTTCTTACGGATTTGTCGACCACAAGGAAGCCGATTTCAGCATTGCTCTTCGCGGTAGTTTTAGTCCTAAAACAATAAGTTCGGCAAAATCTTCTGGCTGTAATACTTTTTCTATATTTCCATCCGTAATTCCTAATTCTAAGGACATGTCTGATGCGATTGTACTTGGTGTTAACGTGCAAACTCGAATATTATTTTTTCTAACTTCTTTCATCAACGCTTCCGACAGTCCAATTACTGCAAATTTTGAAGCTGAGTATGCTGAAGTATTTGCATTACCAGTAATTCCTGCAGTTGAAGAAATATTGATGATATCACCTTCATTTTTAGTGATTAAATAAGGCAAAACTTCCTTAGTTACGTAATACATTCCCATTACATTGGTTTGAATAATGGCATTCCATTTCTCTGGACTCATTTCTAAGAAACTTCCAAAAGCTGCAATTCCGGCATTGTTTACTAAAATATCTACCGACCCAAATTGGTGTAAAATACGTTCAATACCATCTTTCACCTCTTCATGATTGCCTACATCAAATAGTTCATAAATGGCATCTACACCATACGATTTCAATTCTGTTACTGTATTAAGCAGATTTTGTTCGTTTCTTCCAGTAATAGCAACATCAATTCCTTCTTTTGCAAAAGCAATAGCAGTAGCTTTTCCTAAACCTTTTCCGCCACCAGTGATAATTGCTTTTTTACCTTTTAAATTTTCCATTAGTATATTTTTATACAAATTTACTATTCTGAAATCGAATCAATATGAATTGAATCTTAAATTTAACGGATTATTAGCGTATCAGTAATTTCAAATAATTGAAATATTATTTATAAGTTAAAACAACTTTCATAACAAAAAACTATTTTTGAATTTTCAAACAGCAAATCTAATGGCTTTCAGCACACATAAACTGCAACATTTTTTCAAGTTAGTAAAACAATCTATTAAAGGAGAAGAGCACGATTACACAAAAGGAAACGTAAAAGTTGCTATTGTTTTATTGGCTATTCCAATGATTTTAGAATTGAGTTTAGAGTCGATTTTTGCTGTTGTTGACATTTATTTCGTAGGTCATTTGCCCAATGCAGATGTTGCCGTTGCGACCGTTGGTTTAACCGAAGCCGTTATCTCATTAGTTTACACCATCGGAATTGGTTTAAGTGTTGGTGCAACTGCAATTGTATCTAGAAGAATAGGAGAGAAAGATGTTGTTGGCGCTTCTAAATCGGGTGCACAAGCCATTATTGTTTCGGTATTTGTATCTATAATTGTGGCTATTTTAGGCTATATTTTTGCGCCAAATATCCTCGGATTAATGGGAGCAAAGCAAGAAGTGATTGATGAAGGAGCAATGTTTTCTAGAATTATTTTTGCAAGTAGTCCAGCAATTATTTTATTGTTTTTAATCAACGGAATTTTTCGTGGCGCAGGCGATGCTGCAATGGCAATGAGAAGTTTATGGATTGCAAGTATCATCAATATTTTTTTGTGTCCGATATTAATCTACGGAGTTGGACCTTTTCCAGAGCTTGGCTTAACTGGTGCTGCAATTGCAACAGCTATTGGAAGAACTGTTGGCGTATTTTACCAATGTTATCATTTGTTTTTAAAAGATAGAACCATTAAAATTCTTAGAAATTATTTTAAACCAAATCTTGAAATTATAAAATCACTGTTAAATATTGCAACTCCTGCGATGTTGCAATTTTTCATCCAAAGCGGAAGTTGGATTGTATTAACTTATATAGTATCAATTACTGGAAGTACAGACGCAAGTGCAGGTTATCAAATAGCGATTAGAAATGTAGTGTTTTTTATTCTTCCAGCTTGGGGTTTTAGTAATGCTGCTGCAACATTAGTTGGTCAAAATTTAGGTGCTAAACAAACCGATAGAGCCGAGCAAAGTGTTTTTCTTACTACAAGATATACGGTGATTTTTATGGGATTTGTTTCTCTGTTGTTTGTTCTTCTGCCAGAAACAATTATTAGTTTTTATACATCCAATAAAATAATCGCCGATTACGGAGTTCAAGCATTGCGAATAATGGGATTCGGATTTATTTTCTACGGAATCGGAATGGTAATGATTCAATCACTAAATGGAGCTGGTGATACTAAAACACCAACATGGATTAACATTTTTTGCTTTTGGATTATACAAATTCCGCTAGCTTGGTTACTTGCAGTTTACTTTAAAATGGGTCCGCTTGGAGCGTTTATCGCAATTCCTACCGCAGAAACTGTTTTAGCTTTTCTAGCTTTTTATTTCTTCAAAAAAGGAAAATGGAAGGTTGTTGAGGTTTAGGTTTAGGTTTTCAGTTTTCGGTTCTCGGTTCTCGGTTTTCGGTTTTCGGTTTTCGGTTTTCGGTTTTCAGTTTTCGGTTCTTGGTTTATTACTATTTTAACTTCGAGTTTTTTTTGTGAGAAAGTTGTTTTATAGAAAATGTATTGAGAACTTAGACTTACAAAATATGTTACTGCAGCTTAGTGCTATTTTAAAAGAATTTGCTTCCACTCCAAAAGTTTTTCTTCAAATGTTTTGCCTGCATTTGCCGGACTTGTAGATGGTAATGTTGTAGTTTGATAATGTTTTTCTAGAATTACATATTTCTTAAAGAAACTAGCCGCTTTTTGTCCGTTAAAAAAAATGTGATTGATCTTAGGATGGTTTTTTAGAAAATGTTCAAAATCATTGGCAACTTCATTTTTTATAGCACTATCAAGGCTTCCTTTTCTTTCGCAGACTTGTAAAACATCCCATAACGCAATGTGATTTTCTAGCAATAATGCTTTTTTATTTTCATAATCGTCTGAAAAAGGTGTTTTAAAAATTGTGAACAGTAATTTCCAGAGATTGTTACGTGCATGTCCATAATACTGATTCAATAAAATAGATTGTTCGCCAGGCATTGTACCTAAAATTAAAATAGTAGCTTCTTTATTTGATATGGGTTCAAATGAATATTTTATCATGAGTTTTCGTTTTTAAAGAAGTAGTATTTAAAATTAGTATTGGTTTTAAAAGTGATCTAATGTAATAAATAGGAATCTGAATCACAAGTGAAAATTAAAACATGCAAACAGAAGCTTATAGTTCTGTTAAAGTTACCGCTTTTAAAATTTCAAGTCGAAAGAATGAATTAATTTTACATAAAGATTTAAAATACGAAATGTCAAAAAATATTCCCATATCAATACTCGAATTGGCTATCGTTTCTAAAGGAAGCGATACCGGTGAAACCCTTCAAAAAACAAAAGAAATTGCTCAAGCTGCCGATGCTTTAGGTTACAACCGATTTTGGCTCGCTGAACACCACAATATGGCACACGTAGCAAGCACAGCAACAGTAGTTTTAATCGGATATATTGCTGGTGAAACTAAAAATATTCGCGTTGGTTCGGGTGGAATTATGTTGCCCAATCATTCACCTTTAATTATTGCAGAACAATTTGGAACTTTAGAAACACTTTATCCAAATAGAATAGATTTAGGATTAGGTCGTGCGCCAGGAACAGACGGATTAACAGCTCAAGCCATCAGAAAAGATTTTTATGAAGAATCGCAGCAATTTCCTAAAAATGTCGCTGCATTGCAAACTTATTTTTCAGAAGAAAATAGTACTTCAGCAGTAAGAGCCTTTCCTGCAGAAGGATTAAAAGTTCCTATTTGGATTTTAGGTTCTAGTATGGATAGTGCCGCATTGGCTGCAGCTTATGGTTTGCCGTATGCTTTTGCCGGACATTTTGCACCAAAACAAATGATTCAGGCATTTGAATTTTACAGAGAAAATTTTGAACCATCAGAATATCTTTCAGAACCAAAAACGATGGCTTGTGTCAATTTAATTGCCGCTGATACTAAGGAAGAAGCCGAAGTTTTATCGACAAGTTTATATCGAATGTTTTTAAATTTGATTCAGAATAACAGACAACCTTTACAACCGCCAGTAGCTTCTTTAAACGGACTTATGAATGAAACCGAGCGTTTTCATGTAGATCAAATGACAGCATGTTCTTTCATTGGCGACAAACAAAGTTTAGTTAAAGAACTGAAAAAATTTATTGATTTCACTCAAATTGATGAGGTAATGATAACATGTCCGATTTACAATCACGCAGATAAACTGAAAAGTCTAAAAATAGGGAAGGAAGTCATGGATGAAATAAATGGGATTTAATTTTAATGGATTAATAAGTGAATAAAAAAAGCTCCGATTAAAATCAGAGCTTTTAGTTTTTATGACCAAAATGCAGGAGATTTTTTAGCAATCATTTTTATTATTTGCATAAAACTATGGCAAAATAAATTGGAAAGCCAATGGTAATATTTAAAGGAAAAGTAACCGCTAGCGCCATTGGTAGAAACAAACCAGGATTAGCCTTTGGCGCCACAATTTTCATCGCTGCAGGCACTGCAATGTAGGAAGCACTTGCTGCTAAAATGGCAAAAATAAATCGGTTTCCAATGTCATTAGTTACCAATTGACTCAAATAGGCTACTAAACAACCATTAATTAAAGGTATTACGAGCGCAAATCCTGTGGCAAACCAACCACTTTTTATAAATTCGTTCAGCTTTTTACCACTAACAATACCCATATCCAACAAAAAGATGGCTAAAAATCCTTTAAAAATATCATTTGTAAATGGTTTTATTCCCATTGCTTGTTGATCGCTTGCTAAAAATCCAATGACCAAACTTCCTAATATGAGCAAGACACTTCCGTTGGTAAGTGAGTGTCTGACAACAGAGGACAAACTTGTTTGTTTGGTGTTTTCCTTTGTCTTATTGTAAATACGCATCAAAATTACGCCTACTACAATAGCTGGTGCTTCCATTAGTGCCATTACAGCAACCATATGACCGCCGAAATTAATTTTTTGAATTTCTAGAAAACTTACCGCTGTTACAAAAGTTACTGCACTAACAGAGCCATAGGAAGCAGCAATGGCACCAGCATTTTCAATACTAAATCTTCTTTTCAAAAGAAAGAAGCAATAAAATGGAATGAACAAGGCGATAACTATTCCAAAAATAACAGACCATACGATGTCAAGAGTGAAATGACTGTGCGCTAACTCTTGTCCTCCTTTAAATCCTATTGAAAATAAAAGATATAATGAAATGAATTTAGAGCTGTTGGCAGGAATCTCTAAATCACTTTTTAGTCGAGCAGCAATTATACCTAAAAGAAAAAATAATAAAGCTGGATTGGTGAGATTGTCTAAGAGTAAATTAATATTCATTGAGTTGAGGTGTTTTATTACACTTTAATTAAAGCTTTTGGGACTCTATTTAAAATAATGGAGAATAAATTATGATGTAGTTTTAAATGGTCTTTGATAAAAACATAACTAGTTTAAAAAAATAGAGAATCTTACTTTTGGGATGCTCTTTTTAATCGGTCATTAATGGCTCTACCCAGATTATTTTCAGGAAACTGCTCAGTAATAATTATTTGCAAATTTAATTTGTCCAACCGATGCATTGCCGCGTACAAGTTAGAAGCAGCTTCTTCTAGATTAGAAGTGGTTGAAAGCACTTCTTGATGAACCACCAACGGATTATTTATTTTTGAATCAAATACTAAAATCCCAATCTTTTTATCTTTATAATAATCGACCGCGTCAATAACATTTGGTACAAGTACTGTTGGAGTCTTTGGCGAATAATGTTTCAGCATCATTCCAGGTGCATTGGGAGACTTTTCTTCAATAGTATGTATATTAATTGAACCAATCTCATTCTCAATAGCTTCAACAGAAATAGAGCCTAATCGATAAAGAATGGGGATTTCGCCGTTAAATCCAATGATAGTTGACTCGATTCCATTTTTACATTCGCCACCATCTAAAATCATTGGGATTTTATTTTCAAAATAATTCGCAACATGAACCGCCGATGTAGGACTAATAGAACCAAAAGGATTTGCACTTGGTGCCGCCAAAGGAAAAGGTAACAACTGTAACAATTTTAATGTTTCAGGATGATTAGGCATTCTTATAGCGACAGTATCTTTTCCACTCGAGATTAAATTTGAAATATTTTCTTTTTTTGGTAATACTAAAGTAAGTGGTCCAGGCCAAAATTTATCAATTAATACTTTCGCTTTGTTTGGTACGTAAGTGGCCAAATTAGATACTGCATCTTTAGATCCTATATGAACAATAAGTGGGTTATTTGATGGTCTTCCTTTTACTTCATATATTTTTTTGATAGCACTTTCACTGTAAATATTACCTGCTAAACCATATACAGTTTCTGTTGGAATAGCAACTACCTCGTTATTTTCTAATAAATGTGCGGCTTGAACTATATCTTTTGATATCATTATAAAATTTTATGGGTTACAAAAATCGCAATAGGCTGGATCTTCTTTTGTTTTTTCATGAGGATAAAACACTTCCTTAGTATAGTCACATTTTTTGCAAGTGTATAAAAAGGAAAGTGTTGAGCGTGTGGCACAATTACACCAACCACAAGGTAAACCTGGTAATGCATCAGTAACCACAAATCCGGGAAATTCGCAGTTTGGACATTTGGATTGCACAGCTTCTAAAAGTTTTTTGGCAGTATTCTCAATCACTTTCATTCTACTCGGGTTGAAATTAGCCCTCATATCGGTCTCAACATACGCACTTCCGAAATCACTTTTAAATTCCTCAAAATTCTTCTTCAGTTCGTCATGATTTGTAATTCCTTTTACTACTCTAGCATAATTATTTTCTGCAGGTTTCATAATTAAAGCATGAGAAGGAAATTGAGCACGACTAGCAAATTCCAATAACTCGGTTTGACTTGTAATCTTGGATGCGCTAAAATTGGTGTGCATACTAAGTTCTCTAACTATAATTTCAAGCTTATTCTTTTTATCAACAAGCATCATAAATTCCTCATCTGCAGGAGCAAAAAAAACCGATGGATGAGCACCAAAAGACCCTTCGCTAGCAATAACTAATTCACAATTATTCTTTTCCATAGCTAGGAGGCATTTATTGCGAAGGGTCGATAGTGCATCATCTTTTCTTTGAACCTCACCTGAAAAAGTACCTAAGGTATCGGTATCAAATACATCGGTAACAAAACATGAAACACCAAGTTGTTGTTCAAATAAAGGAGCGATAACTTCTTCTTTATTGTGTTTTGTTGCAATAAGCAGTTTTCTATTTAAAAACATTACTCAGTATATTCAATAAAAACGTTACTTTTAATTACCAAATTAACGCCTTTTGCTTTTGCTATATTTATAAATTCTTTAAGTTCCTCTTGAGTTGCTTGCAGTTGTTCAATACGATTTTTAGAGTGTTGACTGTCTCTTTCAAATCGAATATGCTGACTAAAATCATCAAGTTTATGGTAACTAATTTTACTCTTAATTAAATCGGATAGCACGTTATTGGCTTCATTAGGAGTAAAAGTGCTGTCAATGAGTTTGAATTCTTTTTTTTCTTCTGTTTTCATAATTTTATGTTCATTTTTTTTAATTGTGTTACTACTAATAATAAGGATATACCTAATAAGCTGGTGTTGATTAAATTGGATGTAAAAAAGATATTCACAACTAAATTTCCGACAACAAACAGCGTTAATACAATTAGCATTAAAGTGTCTTTTTGAAAAGCGCTATTTTTTTTCATTTATTAATACTGATTAACTTTATAGTTTCTTATTGGCCTTGACCTAACGAATAACCTAGTTTTCCGTCAAATTCGTACAAGTTTTCTGTTTTTATAACATCAATTTTTGCATCTAAGGCTCCGGATAATAAGGTAATGATATCATTTTTATGCAAAACTTTTCCTTCGGTAGGTTTAAATCTACATCTCCAGTGATCGGTACAAAAAGTTTCTTGAAATCCATCGGGCCAAACTTTAATGCCTCGGTTGGTAATCATTGACAAATGCCTATTTTCAGTGTTAATATTTTGCATCATTTCGGCCAACTCATTTGGGTCGGTGCCATTCCAGTGTACAAATAAATCCACACCAACTAATTCTTTATTTGCAGCAGGTTTTCTTACATATTTCGGTAAATTTAAAACAGCATCTTTGGCAAATTTTACTGATTTTAAAAGGGAAGGATTTTGACCTAAATTATTTATGACTGCTTGTGCAAATTCTTTAGTTCCAACTTTTTGAGTACTAATTCCTTCGTTATAAATATCATAAGTATGAATTCCGTCTTCTATAGTTTTTAACCAAGCATTCTGTACCTTTTCTGCAACTTCGGTCTGACCAATGTGGTTTAGCATCATAACCGCGCCTTCTAATAAACCAGAAGGGTTTGCCATATTCTGTCCTGCTCTCCTTGGTGCTGAACCGTGTATGGCTTCAAACATTGCGCATTCTTC
Organism: Flavobacterium sp.; assembly: GCF_003525665.1. Classification (GTDB taxonomy): domain Bacteria; phylum Bacteroidota; class Bacteroidia; order Flavobacteriales; family Flavobacteriaceae; genus Flavobacterium. The sequence goes on along the minus strand of NZ_DQDX01000068.1, from coordinate 4,240 downwards.
ACCAATATTTGCTGAACCAGCAAGTCCAACAGAACCTGCAATTTGCGCAGCAATATCTGAAATGACATCCCCATACAGATTCAATGTGACAATAACATCAAATGCTTCGGGTGTATCGCTCATTTTGGCAGCTCCAATATCAATAATCCAATGTTCGTTTTCTATTTCGGGATACTCAGTAGCAATTTCATCAAAAACTTGATGGAAAAGTCCATCGGTTTGTTTCATTATATTGTCTTTTGTAAAGCATGTGACTTTTTTTCTTCCATACACTTTAGCATATTCAAAGGCATATCGGATAATTTTTTCACAGCCAGGACGACTTATAAGTTTTAAACATTGAACAACTTCATCTGTTTGTTGATGCTCAATACCAGCATATAAATCTTCTTCGTTTTCTCTAATAATAACAATATCCATTTCAGGGTGTTTTGTAGTAACAAACGGATACAAACTGATGCATGGTCTTACATTAGAATACAATCCTAAAAATTTTCGAGTTGTAACATTCAAGCTTTTGTAACCTCCACCTTGCGGAGTAGTAATTGGAGCTTTCAAGAATACTTTATTTCTAATTATCGTGTCCCAACTCTCTTTTGCAATTCCTGATGTGTTTCCTGAGAGATACACTTTTTCTCCAACCTCTATTTCATCATACTCGAGTTGAGCACCAGCGGCTTTGATGATTTGTAAAGTAGCATCCATGATTTCGGGACCAATTCCGTCTCCTTTTGCGATAGTGATTCGTTGCATAGTTGTTCTGTTTAATTAATTTTTGACAAAGGTAAAGTCACAATTCTATATATTTTTATTTATATTTGTTATGTAATACATAAACAAATTTTATGAACTATACCTTACATCAATTACAAGTATTTTTAAAAATCACGCAAACCAAGAGCATTACTAAAGCGGCGGAAGAATTGCATTTAACCCAACCAGCGGTTTCAATTCAATTAAAAAATTTACAAGGTCAATTTGAAATCCCTTTAACTGAGATAGTTGGTCGACAATTGTATGTGACAGATTTTGGAAAAGAAATTGCTATAGCTGCTCAAAATATAATTGATGAAGTGTACAATATTAATTTCAAGACATTAGCTTTTAAAGGAATACTGACAGGCAAACTTAAAATTTCAGTAGTTTCAACTGGTAAATATGTTATGCCTTATTTTTTATCAAAATTTACAAACGATAATAATGGCATCGAATTAGAAATGGATGTTACCAATAAACTAAAAGTGATTAAATCTTTAAAAAATAATGAAGTTGATTTTGCATTAGTCTCCACACTACCTTCTGGTATCGATGTCAACTCAGAAGTACTTTTGCCTAATAAATTATTTTTAGTTGCAACCACTGAAGACAAAGCGTTGAACGTAAAAAAAACAAACGAATACATTACCAATAACTCTTTAATTTACCGCGAAGAAGGTTCTGCTACAAGAATAGCTATGGAAAATTACATGAAAAAACAAGGAGTACAAGCTAAAATGAAGTTGCAACTAACCTCTAATGAAGCAGTAAAACAAGCCGTAATTGCTGGTCTTGGACTTTCAATCATGCCATTAATTGGTTTGAAAAATGAATTGGAAAACAAAACTATCAAAATAATTCCAGTAAAAAATCTACCCATAATAACGAACTGGACATTAATTTGGTTGAAAGGAAAAAAACTAAGTCCAACAGCAGCTGCATTCTTAAAATTCGTTAGTGAAGAAAAAGAAAATATCATAAAAAATCACTTTTCTTGGATTGAATCCTATTAAACTTGATGTTATTTAAACTTTTAAGATTTTATGATAAATAAATCGATAAATTATTAAAACTATTAGTTGTGGGCACAGAAAGGCATAAACGAAAATAAAAAAAAAATCGCAACTATCTAATTTCTTGATAATTGCGATTTTATTTTGTGACCTCGACTGGATTCAAACCAGTAACCTTCTGAGCCGTAATCAGATGCGCTATTCAGTTGCGCCACGAGGCCTTTTTTGTGGGTGCAAATATAAGTATAAATGTGTAACTTGCAAATCTAATTGACTATAAAATTTAAAAAATATGCCACTTAAAAAGTACATCCGTGATATTCAGGATTTTCCAAAACCAGGAATTGGGTTTAAAGACATAACTCCGCTACTATTAAATCCAATTGCAAGGGAAGAAACGTTGCAATTATTGCTATCTAATCTAAAAAATAAACAAATTGATAAAGTAATTGGAGTGGAAAGTCGTGGTTTTTTCTTCGGAATTTTACTTGCGGAAGAACTGAATGCCGGATTTATTCCTGTTCGTAAGCCTAAAAAACTTCCATTTGATACTATTTCGGCTTCTTATGATTTAGAATATGGAACTGATACTTTAGAAATTCACGTTGATGCCATTCAAAAAGGTGATAGAGTTTTAATCCACGACGATGTTTTGGCCACTGGTGGAACTGCAAAAGCGGTTTGCGAACTAGTTGAACGTCTTGGTGGCGAAATTGTGCAGTGTAATTTTATAATGGAATTATCGTTTTTAAACGGACGAGAAAAAATTGCAGGAAAACCGATTTTCTCGGCAATAACTTATTAATCCAAAGCGCGAGTTGTTACAAAATAGCGATATCCAATAAGCGCCATTTGCCACTTTTTTGCTTTAGCCAAATCCAATCGTTGCTTGGTGAAACTGGGTAAAATGAGTTTGTTTATTTTAGCTAAAATTTTATACATCTGTTATAATTTCTACAAAAGTAAAAAAGACCACTCAATTAGAATGGTCTTTTTCATTTAAATATATCTGATTATTAAGTTTTTCTTGGTTTTATCGAAGATTTTGCTTTTTCCAAATCTTTTTTAGCTTGTTCCAATTCTTCTTTAGCTTTGTTCATTTCGTCTTTGGCTTTCAACATTTCTTCCTTTGTTTTATCAAAATCCGATTTGTTTTCTTCAAATTGTGATTTGTTTGAAAATTTCTTTTCCATCTCAATTTTCATCTCATCCATTTTCTTTTTGAAGTTGTCTAAACCATCTTGATTTCTAAAATCAAACTCTTTATTGTTTAAATTATCGCCATTCAAATCAAAACGTTCTATTTTATTCTCACTTTTTATTTTTTCAATTTCTTCTGGAGTATAATCTTCGCCGCCTTCAATAACTTCGCCATTTTCAATAATCAATGGTTTTTTACCGTCTTTTTGAATTTGAATTCGAGTTACTGAAGAATCACCAAAGTTTAATTTGTCAGGAAAACTGAAACTGTACGATTGCGAATTATCATCATCATTCCCAAAATTAAATTGTTTCATGAAATTATCTCCTCCAGGCAGACCTCGAAAAAGCGGATTTCCAGCAAACATGTCATTCGACGAATTGGATGGTTCACCAAATCCAATTTCATCACCTTGCTTAAATAATTTTATTGTTCCTATAGGTTTTTGATTGTCATAACTCATGTTGCCTTTGTTGCCTTGACGATCAGAATATTCTACTTTTATTGCCGTAATTTCTTTGTTGGAATTGCGTTTTACATTAGAATATTTAATAGTAATTCCTTTTTCGGCCAAGGCTTTACTATCGTCTTTCATTTCACTTTCGGGTGTGTTTTTATTCCATGTCATTACAATGTTATCATCATTGTTTATGGTAGAAAGTGATTTTTTACTTTGTGCAAACGAATTGATTTGCAACAACATAACAAGCGTTAAAGCGATAAAATTTTTAAGTGACATAACAGAAAAATTAAGTTTATTTAAATTGATTTTCAAATTGTTAAACCAAAATTATAATTAATAAGTTTTCTATAAAAACAGATTTGCAAATTTTTAACTTTTAAAGTTAAATACTATCTTTTTGCTTTCTCTTTTTCTCGGTAAACTTCCATTTTTTCTTGATATACCTCCATTTGTTTTTCAAAAACTTCCATCTTTTTTTCAAAGGCTTCCATTTCTTTTTCAAAGGGTTTCATACGTTCGTCAAAATTTGACATTTTTTCTTCAAATGCTTTTATTTCAGGTTCAAGAGCTTCGATTTTTTTCTCGTATTCCTCCATTTTTTTCTCATACTTCTTCCAAGCTTTTTCATTATTTATTGGAGAACCACTCGGCGGAGTTGGAGGAGTTGGCATTGTAGGGAATTTGGCTACTTCAAAATTCAATGTTGGCGCAACTGGTGGAGTTGGAGGCGTTGGTGGTGTTGGGATATCCCCAGAAATAAAATTGTCAACAATTTTGGATTCACCTTCAAATATGATTGCTCCATCC
>NZ_DQDX01000065.1:12719-14958 GCF_003525665.1 Flavobacterium sp. | reverse complement strand
GTAATCTATTAAAAAATATCAAATGAAATTTAAAAGTATACTTTTATTGTTAATGATGAGTTTAGCTTTTGTTAATTGTAAAAACGAAAGCACTCCAACAGAAGCAGAAAAAAATGAAGCAGAAGCACCTAAAAATGTTTTTAAAGTTGCGGTAGATGTTGTAGTTAAGAAAGATGATAATTTTTGTTTACTATACACAGAAGATGGATCTCTTGATTTTAAAGAAGGTGTTTGGCAAGTTGTAAAAGGAGCTGATGCTGAACAAAAAGTTGAATTTTTGTTACCAGTAGATGTTTTCCCAAGTCAATTACGATTAGACTTAGGTCAAAAACCAGAACAGGAAGATATAGTTATTAAGAAAATAACATTTGAGTATTTAGGTAAAACAAGAGTTTTAGTTGGTCAGGAAATTGCGGCCTTCTTTACTCCAGACACTTCTAAATGTACGTTTGATGCAACTACTGGAATTGTAAAAGCTGTTACAAAAGATGGTGTAAAACAATCTCCATCACTATATCCAAATCAATCTATTCAAGCTGCAGAAATACCAACTTTAGCAAAATAGAAATTAAATAAAATCTAAAAGAAAAGCCATAAATTGTTATTGTCAAATTATGGCTTTTTTATTTTTTTATAAATGATTTATTAAAAAATTTTATCGTTTTTTAAATTTAAAAGATTTACATATTTTAGAATTTATAGCTTTGGCCAGTTAATAAATTTTTTAAGTCCATTATTAGTAATACCTTATTTAATTTACGCATGTGGTATTGAGAATGTTGGTAAGATTGACACTGGACAATCCTTAGCATATATTTTAATAATGATTGTAAATTACAGTTCTTATATTGTTGGAGTCAAAGAAGTAGCCATCAATAGAGATAATAATCCAAAATTAGAGCAATTGTTTTTGGTCATTATTTATCCATGGTATTGTTGATGTTATCTATTTTTTATTTCATCAATTTTGATTTGAGTAATTCAGGATTTAATGCAAATGGATTAATATCAAAATTTTCTACGGGTAAATATCAAATAGGACTAATTATTACAAATTTAAAAAACAACAAATCAGGAATGGTATTGACCGATAAGTATTTTGAGAAAAAATAAAACCCCATTTAATGTAAGAATAATTATTATTTTAATATGAATAGCTACCTAAGCAATAAAATTAAAACTATATCTTGTATAAGTATCATTTTGGTAGTATTTCTTCATTCTTACAATTTTGACACAAAGCAAAACGGTAGTGTTATAGTATTTGAAAAATCGATTTTTTGGTTTATCGAAAATTATATATCTAATGGTTTAACCAGAATAGCAGTACCTTTTTTTTTTATTTTTTCGGGGTTTTTATTTTTTTTGAATTATAACAACTCGTTAAGTGAGATAAAATTAAAATTAAGAAAAAGAGTGAAAACTCTTTTTATACCCTATTTATTCTGGTCAATTTTTGGAATAATTATTTATCTTTTACTTCAAAATATTCCGGGTATAAAAACATATTTTACAAAAGAGTTGCTAGTTGATTTCAGCTTAATAAAGTGGATTGACACAATCTTTATCAACCCAATTCCTTATCAATTATGGTTTGTAAGAGACTTGATGGTGTTGGTTCTATTGTCACCTTTATTGTTTTTAGGCATTAAATATTTAAAAATAGTGACTCTGTTACTTCTTTTTTCTATATGGATTTACTATGATTTTTCTGTGCTAAAAAATTCTATTGAAGCGCTGTTTTTTTATAGTTTAGGTGGATATTTAGCTTTTAATAAGGAGAAATGGAATATGGTTTTTTTAAAGAACCATGCTATTCTATTATTTTTGTTGTGGTTGATAATTCTTGCAGTTTCATTAATGTTAAAATTTTTAGAGTATAATGTAATAGCTCACACGATTGTGCATAAAATTTCAATAATTATAGGAATTATTTCTATTTGGAATGTTTATGATTTATTGTATGTCAAACAAGAAAAAATCATAAATAGAATAATAGCTATGTCATCAGCCACATTTTTTATTTACGCTTCCCATGAACCTTTGCTAACAATAATTAAAAAAATACTATTCATAATACTTGGTAAAAAAGAGATAAATTATATCGAAATTTATTTTATTGCACCAATTTTAGTTATTATTTTTTCTTATTTCACAGGAAATTTTTTAAAAAGAAATTTTTCGAAATTTCATGGCATTATAACCGGAAACAGATAATTTATTAAATAGACATTTATAT
>NZ_DQDX01000065.1:9177-12589 GCF_003525665.1 Flavobacterium sp. | reverse complement strand
AAGAAATACAAAGCAACAATAATGAGATTTATTTCTAAAGAAAAGATAAAGGATTTTGGAATTTATGGGCTTGGTCAGGCTATAAATATAATTAGTCCTCTTTTAGTAATTCCATATATTGTTATGATATGTGGTGAATCTGGATTAGGAAAAATTGGAGTAGGTTTTTCATTTGCATTAATTGCTATTGTGCTGGTTGATTATAGTTCATATATTAATGGAACTAAACAAGTTTCAATATGTTCGAAAAATAAACAAATTTTAGAACATCATTTTTTGACAATATATACTGCCAAATCACTATTGCTCCTTCTCGTTTTATTGATTTGTACATTACTGATTTTTTTAATCCCATTTTTCGAAAAAGATAAACTTCAAATTTTCCTAAGTTTATTGATAGTCATTGGTCAATTTATTAATCCAACTTGGTTTTTTCAGGGAATTCAAAGTTTTAAATGGATTTCAATTATTAATGTATCCTCTAAAATTATATATGTTACATTAGTATTTTTGTTTATTAAGCAACCGGAAGATTATATATTGGTAAATGCTTTTATAGGATTAGGTTCTATAATTGCAAGCTTGTGTGGCTTTATTTGGATATATAGAAGAAATAATTTTTCATTTAAAAATGCATCAATCGCAAATGCTGTATCTTTGATAAAAGAGGATTTCTCACTTACAGTTTCGCAATTGTTTTTTTCTTTTTATCAATATTTACCCATAATAATTATCAGTTTTGTGTGCGGAGATTTTATTGCTGGACAATACAGAATTATTGATCAAGTAATCATGATTTTCAGGACTTATTTGCAAATGTTTTTTAATTTTATTTATGCTGAAATATGTTTGAAAATTTATGAAGATGTAAATAAAGGATTTCTAAAATGGAAACTTGTTAATGGTATTAACTACCTTTTTATCTTATTATTAGTTACTTTGTTTTTCTTTAATAGTGAAATAATTTTATCATTTTTTAAAGTAAGTGTTTCAGACATAAGCGTTTTAAGCAAATATTTTAAAATTGGACTTTTAATTCCAGTTTTTATGGGAATTTCATTTGCATTAAAGCAACTAATTTTCTCATTTAATAAAAATAAGATATACATAATTATCACTATTATTTCAACAATTATAAATGTAATAATAATGTACTTTTTTTTAAAAAATATAGGCTTAAAAGGAGCCTTTTTATCAACTATATTTGTTGAATTATTAATTATTGTATCATACGCTTTAGTTTTAAGAGGGACAATTAAAACAAATATTAAAAATGCTTAAAATTTACAAAGACACTTTTTATAAGCTTTTATATGTTGCTTGTGTGACTGTAATTTTTTTGAACATATATGAATTAACTTTTCTAGTATGGTCGTTAACGGCAATTATAACATTAAGCAATAAATATTCTTTCACTATCTTAAAATATATATTTTGTTTTGGAGCTATATTCATGATTGCTTTTATGGTAAGTTTTTTTAACGATGAGAGTACCTACAATTTTTTTAGAGACATTGCCTATTTATTAAAGCCTATACTTGGGCTTTTAGTTGGATATCAAATCGCAAAAAAAATTAACATTGGCCATCTTTCATTAATCATATATACTGGTGTAATAATTGCTGCTTCACACCTATTAATAGTTTTTTTTACGTTTTTAAAATTTCACACTATCACAGTAAATATTTTAAGAGAGTATTGTGGCTACTTTAGTGATTATGAAATTTATGTTTTACTTATATTGTTGTTTTACAAAAAATTCAACGTTAATTACTCAAAAAAAACACTCTATATATTTATTGCTATACTTTCTTTGTCAAGTTTTTTATACTTATCAAGAACTAATTTCATACAATTTATAATATTATTTATTGCAATCAAAGGATATTTTGTATTGAACAAGAAGTCGCTGGCAATAATTTTTTCTTTTCTGATAGTTGTTTTTTCTGGTTATGCTGCAATTTATTATTCAAATCCTCAGCGAACAGGTAAAGGTATTGAAGCCTTTTTGTATAAAATTAAAATTGCACCATTAGAACCATTTAAAACAAAAATAAATAAAGATGATTGGAAAGATTTTAATGATAATTATCGATCGTATGAAAATATTTTAACTTTTAAGCAGGTTACTTATGAAGGTGATAGTACAATTCTATTTGGCAAAGGATTAGGGTCAACTATAAATTTAGGAAGGGAAGTATGGTCAAATGATGGAGCATACATTCAATATATTCCTATTCTTCACAATGGTTTTGCTACGATATTTTTAAAATCGGGATTAATTGGTGTGCTACTGCTTTTATTGTTCATTTATTTATTATTAAAACACAAAAAGTCTGAAAATCAATTAATTCAAAGCATTAATTTTTTATTAATTGGCTCTGCAATTTTTCTAATAGTTTCCAATTGGGTCTTTATGGGATTATACCTTAAGTTAGATAACAAGTCTATTTTAATTGGATTTTTATTGTGTTACAGAGAAATTTTAATAAAAAGAGAAAACGAACTATCTACAACCAGCCATAATTTAATTGATGAAAAACACTAATATTCTTATTGATTGCCACGTTTTTGATCAATCACTTCAAGGTACAACAACCTATGTTAAAGGAATTTATCTTGAACTAATTAAAGACAAAACAAAGAATTTTTATTTTGTTTCTCATACTTATAATCTTGAGGAAATATTTGGCACACAAGAAAATGTACATTACATAAAATTTAAATCTAAAAATAAATTTTACCGACTTTTAGTTGAACTGCCTCAAATAATTAAAAAGCACAAGATTGATTATGCTCATTTTCAATACATTGTTCCGCCTTTAAAAAGATGCAAATATATCGTTAGTTTACACGATGTACTCTTTTTAGATTACCCAAAATATTTTCCTTTTATCTACAAAGTTTCAAAGAAGATCTTGTACAAATACAGCGCGAAGTATTCAGATATTGTTTTAACCGTTTCCGAGTTTTCTAAAAAGCGAATAGAGCATCATTTCAATTTGCAAAACATTTATATTACTCCAAATGCAGTTGAAGCATCATTTTATGAAAGTTATGATAAAGTTACTGTACAAAAAGAGGTTTTAGAAAAATTTGGTATTCAGAACTATTTTTTATTTGTAAGCCGATGGGAACCAAGAAAAAACCATCATTTATTACTCAAAGTTTTTGCAGAAAAAGAATACTATAAAGAATATAATTTAGTGTTTTTAGGAGATGAAGCTATCGAAAATAAAGAATACAATAATTACTATAAATCACTTTCAGAAGAAGTAAAAAGTAAGATATTTAAATTAAACAAAATCAGCTTTCAAGATTTATTGTTAATTAATAAAGCGGCTCAATTATCGGTTTATCCATCAATTGCCGAAGGTTTTGGAATTCCTCCTTTAGAATCTATGGCTTTTGG
>NZ_DQDX01000065.1:0-8970 GCF_003525665.1 Flavobacterium sp. | reverse complement strand
AATCTATGGCTTGCGGAATACCAACAGTTTGCTCAAATACAACTGCAATGTCCGATTTCGATTTTATGTCCGATTGCCTTTTTAATCCTTATGACGCACTAGATTTAGACAAAAAAATCAAAGTTGCTTTATCTGACCAATATTTGGTTGAAAAAAAAGAGAAGGTTTATAAAAAATACAATTGGAGTATTGCGGCAAAACAAATTCAAAATGCTATTTTAGATAACAATAAATTTATAAATTAAGTATTTATTTTTATACATAAAAATGTACTTTTGCAATCGATAACACCATTGCATGAAAATAGCGATCTTAGGAACAAGAGGAATACCCAACTATTACGGAGGTTTTGAACAATTTGCAGAGTTTTTCTCGGTGTATCTTGTAGAAAAAGGACACGATGTGTATTGCTATAATTCACACAATCATAAGTTTCAAGAAAAAACATTTCATGGTGTAAATATTATTCATCAGCACGATCCAGAGTATAAATATGGTACTTTTGGTCAGTTTATATATGATTACAATTGCATCATGGATTCTCGAAAGAGAGATTTCGATATCATACTTCAATTAGGTTACACAAGTAATTCGGTTTGGTATTTTCTATTGCCCAAAAAATCAATTATTGTAACCAATATGGACGGATTGGAGTGGAAGCGCACCAAATATTCTAAACCAGTACAACAGTTTTTAAAATTTGCTGAAAGATTAGCAGCAATTTCGAGTGACTATTTAATTTCTGATTCACTCGGAATTGAAAAATTTCTAAAAGAAAAGTATAAAAAAGAATCAACTTATATCGCATACGGCGCACATCCATTTAATAATCCAAACGAAGAAATCTTAAAGGAATATAATGTTCAAAAAGAAAACTTCAACATGATTATGGCGCGTTTCGAACCAGAAAATAATCTAGACATGGTTCTTGAAGGCGTAAGTAGTTCTAGTGATAAAACACCTATTTTGGTTGTAGGAAAACATGATACAAAATATGGTGAATACCTAAAAAGCAAGTACAAGAATTTCAACAATATTAAGTTCCTTGGCGGAATCTATAACTTAGAACATCTTAACAACTTACGCTACTATTCTAAACTTTATTTTCATGGCCATTCTGTAGGCGGAACCAATCCTTCGCTTCTAGAAGCAATGGCATCGCAGGCACTGGTAATCGCTCATAACAACGATTTTAACAAGGGAATTCTAAAAGAAAATAGCTATTACTTTTCTAATCCAGAAGAAGTAAAGAATATTTTAGAAACTATCAAAAAAAGTGATAACTTGCCAATGGTTCAAAACAACTACCAAGCAATAATTAAAGATTTCAATTGGGATAAAATTAATGGGCAATATTTACAATTACTTAATGACTGCTTGGCAAGAGGAAAGAAAAAATAATTTATTTGTTCTACTTGCGGCTTTAGTTCTAGTTACCATTCCGTTACCATATATTTTCAATAGTATAGCAGTAATTGTATTTGTAATAACATCAATTTTAAATGCCAAAAACTACAAATTTAACTTTCAAAAAATCTTAATTTATCCAATTGCGCTCTATCTTATAATGTTGTTATCTATAATTTGGACGATAGATTTTAAATTAACTTTTGCCGCACTTTCTAAAGAATTATCGCTTTTATTACTTCCAATTTGTTTTTTTATAATTCAATTTAGCAAAGCCGATAAACTCAAAATTCTGAGCTATTTTAGTCATGCTATTTTCGGATATTGTGTTTTTTATCTTATTAAAGCAATTGTACGATATTGTCTTACAAATGATACGTCTGTTTTTTTCTATCATGAATTAGTAACTTTAGACGTCAACGCAATTCACGTTTCGGTTTACTGTGTGGTGAGTTTTTTTTATTTTTTAGTTAAAACCAACAAAACTGCATTCGATAAAATTGCGTTAATCATTTTGGCACTAGTTACAATTTTACTTTCTTCCAAAAACATTATCTTAACCTTTGTTTTGTTGTTATTAATTTACGCTTTCTCCAATAGAAAAAATACTGTTAAAAAAAGTTATGTTTTTATCTTCCTGATTCTTACAGTTGTGGCATCAATTTTATTTTTTAATAAAATTAAAGAGCGATTTGAAATCGAAATTCAATCTACAGGAACAGAAAAAACTATAAACAATTCCATATCAAAAGAAGGCGCGGTTTATAATGTTACTATCAATGAAGCGTGGAATAAAGATAAATTTCAACACAACGATTTTTTTCCAGGAACAGCTTTGAGGGTGTATCAAATAAGAATTTTTAAAGAACTACTTCAAGAAGAAAATATTTTTTTCACAGGTTTCGGACTAAATGCTTCTTGGGCAAAAATTAAAGAAAAAAGAATTGAACACAATTTGTATCCTGGTTATGAAAGATTCAATTTTCACAATCAATATGTGCAAAATTTTGCCGATTTGGGTGTATTTGCATTCCTACTTTTGATAATAATGGTACTCTTAACATTAAAAATAGCAATTAGAAACAAAGATTTTATACATTTTTCTTTTGCAGTTCTAATGATAAGTTTATTTTTGACAGAATCATTTTTATGGAGACAACGAGGTGTAGTTTTTTTCACCATGTTGTATTGTCTTTTAAACACAAATTTGATAGATCAAAGTTTAAAAAAGAAATTTAAGATTATATGAAATCGCCATTAACAACAAGTTTGCGCAAGCAAACATCAATAATAAAAAGGCGATACCATATATGACAGCAAACAAAACAAATTTTACATATATGAAAAGAATATTAATTACCGGTGCTGCTGGGTTTTTAGGATCACATCTTTGTGACCGTTTTATTGCCGAAGGATATTATGTTATTGGAATGGACAACCTAATTACCGGAGATTTAAAAAATATTGAACACCTTTTCAAACATAAAGATTTTGAATTTTATCATCACGATGTAACTAAATTTGTTCACGTTCCAGGAAAGCTAGATTATATTCTTCATTTTGCATCGCCTGCAAGTCCAATCGATTATTTAAAAATTCCAATTCAAACACTTAAAGTTGGTTCACTAGGAACACACAATCTTTTAGGTTTGGCACGTGTAAAAAAAGCAAGAATTTTAATAGCATCAACATCCGAAGTTTATGGAGATCCATTAGTTCATCCTCAAACCGAAGATTATTATGGAAATGTAAACACCATTGGACCAAGAGGTGTTTATGATGAAGCAAAACGTTTTCAAGAATCAATAACAATGGCTTATCACACTTTTCATGGTGTTGAAACAAGAATAGTTAGAATTTTTAATACTTACGGTCCAAGAATGCGATTAAATGATGGTCGTGTAATTCCTGCATTTATTGGTCAGGCACTTCGTGGAGAAGATTTAACCATTTTTGGAGACGGAATGCAAACACGTTCTTTTTGTTATGTAACCGATCAAGTAGAAGGAATTTTCAGATTATTACATTCTGATTATGCTTATCCGGTAAACATTGGAAATCCAGACGAAATTACCATCAAAGATTTTGCAGAAGAAATCATAAAACTAACAGGTACAAACCAAAAAGTAGTTTATCATCCGCTACCTATAAACGATCCGTTACAACGTCAACCAGATACAACTAAAGCAAAAGAATTGCTAGGTTGGGAAGCCAAAGTAAAAAGAGATGAAGGTATGAAATTAACTTACGAATATTTTAAATCATTGTCTTTAGATGAACTTTTAAAAGAAGAACACAAAGATTTTAAAGGGTACATTCATTAATTTATGGTTGCACAACAAACAGGTAGATATTCTAAATATATAAGACCAATAAGCGTTTCTCTTGACGTTTTGGTTATTACCATTTTGAGTTTATTTTTCTTTAGAGAATTAAACTTAAACATGGTATCATATATTTTATATCAATCGTTTGCATGGTTTTTTATAGCATTTATAGTACGTTTCTATGACGTGTATCGATTTACAACTCCTGTAGAAATAATCTCAAAGCTGATTCGACAAGCGGCTTTATTTTTATTAGTCGTCATTGCTTTTTTTCCGTTTGTAAAGACGGCGATTTTTAGTGGAAAAGCAATTGCAATATTCATGTCTTGTAGTTTCTTTATTATAATTTTATTCAAATACTTTTTGTTTTACTATTTAAAGAGATATCGAATTATTACCCAAAATAATTTTAGAAGTGCAATAATTATTGGCTATACTCCAGAGGCAATCCGACTTAAAGAAGTCTTTGAAAGTAGAAAAGATTATGGATATAGATTCGAAGGCTATTTTTCAGATAAAAAACAAAATGCAGAAGTTAAAGGTAAAGTAGAAGACTTAAAACAATTTGTTTTAGAGAAAAACATCGATGAAATTTATTGTTCATTAAATGAAATTTCTAACGAAAAACTAAAAGATTTAGTTGAGTTTGCAGACGATAATAAAAAGCAAATAAAATTCATTCCCGATACAAAAGAGATATTTTCTAAAAACATGAGAATTGATTATTATGAGCTTTTCCCTGTTTTATCGCTTCAAAAAACGCAACTTCATAACCCAACAATAAAAGGTATTAAAAGAGGATTTGACATAGTTTTTTCTTTTTTGGTTATCGTTCTCATCCTTTCTTGGTTAATGCCTTTGATCGCTATTTTAATTAAATTAGAATCTAAAGGACCTATTTTCTTCAAACAAGGAAGACCAGGTTTAGATGAAAACGAATTTTTTTGTTATAAATTTCGTTCGATGCAAGTCAACGAAACCACAGAAAGAGAAGCTTCTAAAAACGACCCAAGAGTTACCAAGATGGGAAGATTTATGCGTAAAACAAGTTTAGATGAATTGCCGCAGTTCTTTAATGTTTTACTAGGCGATATGTCTGTTGTTGGGCCAAGACCTCACTTATGGTCACAAAATAAATCGTATGCTAGTAAAATAAAGAAGTATATGGTACGTCATTATGTTAAGCCTGGTATCACTGGTTTAGCTCAGGTAAAAGGATATCGTGGCGAAATTGAAACCGATGAAGACATGATAAACCGAATCAAATTTGACGTTTTTTATATAGAAAATTGGTCTATTGTAATGGACATCAAAATCATTATTCAAACGGTTATTAATATTTTTAAAGGCGAAGACAAGGCCTATTAAAAAACATCTTTTTCAATCAAGTACTGCATTTGATTATCTAAATTGAACCTATTTTTACTTTCGTCAAATATTCTTTTCTTCATTTCAAATAAATCTGATTTACTCATTTTAGAAATCAATTGTAATTGAGAATTCAAATCAGTGTAGTTTTCTACAGATGCAACCCAACCCATATCGTTTTCTAGAACAATAGTTTCGCCTTCACCACCTCCAAAGTATAAAATTGGAAATCCAAGAGCACCATATTCGAAAATCTTTGAAGGAACAGAACCATAAATTCGAACTCTCAGCGGAACAATTGCAATATCAAATGATTTTAATTTATCGTGCAAATGGTTGCGTTCCATCATACCGTGAAAGAAGATATTTTTACCTTTTTCTGATGAAATTAAAGCTTCTATTTGATTTTTTTCTACACCATCACCAAACAGATGCAATTCAATGTTTAAGCCATTTAAATCGATTTTTTCACACAATTCATAAACGCCTTGTGCAATTCCTAAAAGCCCAGCATAAAATAGTTTTATAGGCTGATTTTCTTCCAATTTCAAATCAAAATTTTCAACTTTATGATCTGGAAAATTTCGATATAAATAACAATTTTTTTCAGGAAATATGGATTTTACATGTGTAATAATTTCGTTAGATTGTCCAATGATTAATGTTGCTTTTTTATAAATAAATCGTTCTAAAAATAACGAGAATTTATGCGAAAAGGAGTTTTCTTTCAAAGCTTTCAACTCAATTGCTGCCAATGGCCAAAGATCTGAAATGTTGAGAATTATCTTTTTATTTTTTAAAGAAAGGACAAAAACAGAGATAAAAGAAAGTAATAAAGGCGGAGATTGAACCACCACTTTTTGAGGCGTCTTTTTAAACAATAAATAGAAAAACAAGCTCAGCGAAAAAGACAAAACAGAAATAATTCTAACAACCAAATTTTTGCTAACACTCGGATAAATCCAAAGACGTTTTACAGCAATATTATCTCGACTTTCAGTAACCGAAAATTTGCCTCTATACTCAGGAAACAATTCACCTTTAGGATAATTTCCAAGCGGACAAATTACCGAAACCTTATAATTATTTTCATGTAATTTTAAGGCCAACTGCTCAATTCTATTGGCAGCAGCACCTTTTTCTGGCGGATAATAATTGGATATAATTAGGATTTCTTTCATTTTTACCACGAAGACACAATGGAAGCACAAAGCTCACAATGTAAGTTGTTAGAATCAAAGTATAAATAGTGTTCTTCGTGCATTTTTTTTGACCTTTGTGGTTAAACTTTTAATAAAATAGCAATAATTCTCTCAGATGCTTTTCCATCCCATAGCTCAGGTATTCCTCTTTTAGACAAACCATTTTCTAGAAATTTCGTAAATTCTAAAGTCAAATTTTCTATTGAAACCCCAACTAGATTATTAGTTCCAATTTCAATTGTTTCTGGTCGTTCTGTTGTGGTTCTCATTGTAAAACACGGAATTCCTAAAACCGTAGTTTCCTCAGAAATTCCACCTGAATCGGTAATCACAGCAAAACTGTTTTTTATCAAATACATAAAATTCAAGTAACCTTGCGGTTCTACAAATAAGATGTTTTTCAAATTCAAATTTTGTTCACCTAATATTGCTTTCGTTCGAGGATGAATTGGAAAAATTATTTTTTTATCGCCAACCATTTTGTCAATGCCTTCTAATAAATTAATCAACGATTGTTCTTCGTCAACATTCGATGGACGATGTAAAGTCAAAATGATATAATTCCCATTTTCTAAACCAAATTCACTCCAAAAACTGGGAGCAGAAATCCGATTTAAATTCTGATGTAAAGTATCAATCATCACATTTCCAACAAAATGAACATTTGAGGAATCGACACCATTTTTCAATAAATTTTCGGAAGCAGATTTTGAAGTTGTAAAGAAATAATCAGTGATACTATCGGTAACAATTCGGTTAATTTCTTCGGGCATAGTCATGTCACCAGATCGAATTCCGGCTTCAACATGAGCAACTTTTATATTCATTTTCTTAGCAACAATTGCACAAGCCATAGTCGAATTGACATCGCCAACAACCAAAACTAAATCACAAGGATTTTGAGTTAATTCTTTTTCAAAAGCAACCATTATTGCACCAGTTTGCTCAGCCTGCGAACCACTTTTTACTTCCAAATTTGCATTTGGATGCGGAATATTCAACTCTTCAAAAAAAGTATCACTCAAATTTTTATCATAATGCTGACCTGTGTGAACTAATCTGTAAGAAATAGTTTTTCCTTCAGATTGCTGTTTTTCAATCGCTTTTATAATGGGAGCGATTTTAATAAAATTTGGTCTTGCGCCTGCAATTATGGTTATTTTCATTTATACTGAACTCGTTTCAGTATCTTTTGAATTTAAAGATACTGTCGTTATGTTAATCATTTTTTATAACCAATTTTTGTTCTTGGCTTTTCATTTTCCTTATTATCAGTTAATTCATCCAAATAACTAAAAACCAACTCAATATTCTTATCGTGATTTTCAAGTTTTTTCTGAATTTGCATAATATCAATTTTCAAATCGGTTGTATCCAAAAGCATTTGACGTACTTTGGTAAAGATCCTCATAATTTGAATATTCGTTTGAATAGCTTTATCACTATTCAAAACACTTGATAACATTAGAACTCCGTGTTCAGTAAATACCATTGGCGTATATCGTAAACCCATTTTATCAGAATTGGAGGTCGCAATTTGCGACCTCCAATTTGCAAATTCATCCTTTGTTAATTCAAACATAAAATCTTCAGGAAATCTAGAAAGATTACGTTTAACTTGTTCTTTTAATCTTTTAGTTTCAATACCATAAAGCATTGCTAAATCTCTGTCTAACATCACTTTTTGATTTCTAATAAAGTAAATTTTATCTGAAATCGTTTCTTCTGAAATAATTAAATTTTGGCTCATATTTTTATTTTAATGGTTTATATTTTATTTCACCAACGAAACAAACTGTTTCAATTTTCCGCTTTTACTTCGTTGTAATTTTTCTTTTCTGGTAAATGTAAACGTCAAACCACTTTCTAAATAAGTTGTAATTGCTTTTTCAATAGTTAGAATTTGATTTTCGGTTAAGGCATTTTCACTTACATATTCCACTTCAAAAGTATCGATTTTTGTTTGTTTAATCACAAATTCTTTTACATTTCCGTCGTCTTCAATAATGCTTTTGGTTACGTAGTAAAATGTTAATCCAGGTGATTTTTTTCCGCTTGGAAGAATGGCAATATCGTTGGTTCGTCCAATTAATTTTTTTAGAATTGGTTTTTTGAAGGTACTTTTTTCATCAAGAATTCCAACATCGCCAATATCATATCGAATGAACGGATGCGCTTTATTGTACAATGACGTAATAATAATTCGACCTTCTTTTCCGTTGGGAAGAACGTTATCATTTTCATCTAAAATTTCTATCAATAACGTTTCAGAATTTACTTGCCATTCATCATTTGGATTTTGAAAAGCTATCAAGTCCAATTCGGAAGCACCATATTCGTTGATTATTGGAACTCCAAATTGTTTTTCCATCAATAGTTTATCTTCTTCAAATAACATTTCGGAAGTAACGACGCAACATTTCAACGTTGGACAAACCGAGGTTAAAATAATGTTTTTCTTTTGAAGAAATTTAGCAAATAAAACGATAGAAGAAGTATAACCATTTATGTAATCGAACTTTTTATTCTGAAATTTCTGCAACACTTTTTCAAGAATTTTATCCGATAAATCAAAAATGGTAAATCGGTAACTATTCTTCAAAATGTCTTTCAAACGTTCTTTCTTATTTCCGATAAAATCTAAAGGAATTCCATAAAATCTGGCT
>NZ_DQDX01000179.1:14273-14731 GCF_003525665.1 Flavobacterium sp. | reverse complement strand
CAATAGAACAACCTAATCTAAATCTAAGTTATCTCAAATCAATGTAAGTAAATTTAGAAATAAAATTTTAACATACATTCAATTAAAGTAAAAATAGTTTGAATTAACTCAAATTAACTCCAACACTCTCTCTAAAGCCATACCTCTAGATCCTTTGATTAAAATTAAGTTATTTTCAAAGGTAAAATCTTCTATAGATCTAGAAAATTCTGCAAAGTCTTGATAAAAATGAAAATTATTCTTAGCTATTTTATTTGAGTAAAAATCATTCCCTATGAAATAGCAAGATAAAGTATCTTCTTTTAATAATGATGCAACAATCTCTTTGTGCTCATACAAACTTTCTTCACCTAGTTCAAACATATCGCCAATAATAACAACCTTATTATCACGACTAAGTTGTATAAAGTTTTCTAATGCAACCTTCATACTACTAGGATTTGCATTATATGCATCTA
>NZ_DQDX01000179.1:0-14116 GCF_003525665.1 Flavobacterium sp. | reverse complement strand
GGATTTGCATTATATGCATCTAAAATAATTTCATTTGTTCCTTTAGTCAGTAACTGAGAACGATTATTTTCAGGAACATAAGATTCAATTGCATCCTTAATTTCATCATCGGAAATTTTAAAATAATTACCAATAGTAATAGCAGCGTTAATATTGTTGGCATTATACAATCCAATTAAGTGCGAATGGATTGTAACCGTGTTAAATTGGATTGAAACTAAAGGATTTGCATCAACCTTTTGAATGTAAACTGAAGCTTTCTCGTCAACTTGACTAAAAGAAATTCGTTCTATAGTTCTAGATCTTTCTTCTTGTATTGAATCATCAAGATTGACAAAAGCTATTTTCTTATTAAACTCAAGAAAGTTATACATTTCACTTTTTCCTTTAATAACGCCTTCAACTCCACCAAATCCCTCTAAATGTGCTTTACCAAAATTTGTAATGTAACCAAAATCAGGCTCAGCAATTTCACATAAAAATTCAATTTCTTTTTGATGATTTGCACCCATTTCGACTATACCAATTTCAGTAGATTTGTCAAATGAAAGCAAAGTAAGAGGCACACCAATATGATTGTTAAGATTTCCAACGGTTGCTTTTGTCTTGTATTTTTTTGCCAAAACAACATTAATTAACTCCTTGGTAGTTGTCTTACCATTACTACCAGTTAAGGCAATGATAGGCAATTTTAAATACTGTCTATGATATTTAGCTAAATCTTGCAGAGCCTTTAAACTATCTTTTACTAAAATAGTTCTATCGTCAATATAAAAATCAGCATTGTCGATTATTACATATTGAGCACCTTTTTCTAATGCTTCTTTTGCAAAAGTATTTGCATCAAATTTTTCACCTTTTATTGAAACAAAAAGAGAATTTGGTTGAATTTTTCTAGTATCAATTGAAATTGATGTACACTTTAAAAAAAGTTGATGTATTTCTTGAATAGTCATTTAGCAAAGTATTAAAACAATAAAAGCCCTAATTAAAGGGCTTTTATTATACAAAAATATAAAATTATCTTTTATTTCTAGCAGATTTCTTTTTGTCTGATTTTGGACCAACTCTAGACATAGCACATCTAAATCCAATGTAGTCTGTTGCCATATCTTGTGGGAAATATCTTCTTTGAGCTGGATCTAACCAATATGCTCTATCTCTCCATGATCCACCTTTGTAAACTCTAACATCATCATTAACTAATGTTGTTCTTTTGCTAGATTTGTCAAATTTACGAACCATATTACCAATACTATCAGTTGATACATTGTGTTCTGGTGAATCATACATTCTTTTTTCGCTTGGCAATTTAGCTTCTCCTTCTTCAGAAGAACCAAAGTCGAAATATCTTGTAGATTGTTTATCTCCATCTCTATAATTTCTGTTATCAGAAGTAGAGAAGTTTTGTCTTAAATAAGTTTCGTTATCATCAACCGGAACTTGAGAAATTTGACCTGGGAAGTTTCTTGCAACAACTTTACCATTTGGCAATGTATCAAAAACCTGAGTTTCTGCAGTTACTAATTCAACTTTTCCATCTTCACCTATTTTATTTTTCATGTAAACATTACCTCTAAAATAGTTGAAATCATTAGCTTCATCATCAACGATAGGTCTGTAAACGTCAGCAACCCATTCTGCAACGTTTCCGGCCATGTCATATAATCCAAAATCATTTGGAGGATAAGATTTTACTTTATTAGTAATATCAGCACCATCATCAGACCAACCTGCAATTCCGCCGTAATCACCTTTACCTTGTTTAAAGTTTGCCAATTGGTCACCTTTAACTTGTCTTTTTCCTGAACGAGTATAACTACCAGACCAAGGATATTTCTTTTGTCCTTTGTAAATATTGTATTCTCTTTGACCTACATCAGCAGCAGCAGCATATTCCCACTCAGCTTCTGTTGGAAGTCTGTATTCTGGTAAAATTAAACCAGATGTTCTTTGAGCGTAAACGTTTTTAGCACCGCTATTTCCATTTGCATTGGCAGTTCCTCCACCAGCACCAGCAGCACCATTATTTCTAGCAGCACCTCTTTGACCTTTTTGTAAAACAACCTCTTGATTTCCACCAAAAGTTTTTGTTGGAGCTGCAAGATACGTTTCAGTATCAAAAGTAGCATCAGCTTTTACATCAACAACTTTTGAATCTTTTTTCAAGAATCTTTGTTGCTCTAAAATTGATTCATTTACTCTATTTGTTCTCCATTTAGAGAATTCTGTTGCTTGAATCCAATTAACTCCAACTACAGGATATTCAGCATATGCCGGATGTCTTAAATAGTTGTTAGTCATTGTTTCGTTATATCCTAAACGATTTCTCCATACTAATGTATCTGGAGAAGCTCCTTCGTAAATATTTCTATAATTTTCTTCTTCTGGAGGGAAAACTCTTTTCAACCAATCTAAGTACTCCATGTACATTACATTAGTTACTTCGGTTTCGTCTAAATAAAAAGATTGAACGTGTTGCTGATTTGGAGTATTATTCCAATCGTGCATAGGATCATCTTGAACTTTACCCATAGTAAATGTTCCTCCTTCAACTAATACTAGACCTGGACCAGTTGCTTGCTTTTTAAATTTTGAAGCATACTGAAATCCACCTTTTTTGTCATTGATTTTCCAACCTGTCGCTCTAGATCCGCCTTTAGAACTAGATTTTTTGCTACAACTTGAGAAACCGACCATTATCACTAAAGCTAGTAATAACCTGATTGCCATAAACTTGTTTACTTTCATACTCTTAGTAGGTAATAAATTTTCGAGGCGCAATATAGTAAATAACTATTAATTTGCAACATCTTTTTCAATTATTAATAAATTTTAATTTAGTTGGTTTTAGTCACAATTATAACGTTTCCTTTTTTTATTTATTGTAAAGATGATTAATATTATTTAATTTTACGCTCTGTTGTAATAATTATATTTTTATTGCGTTACATATTATTGATGAAAAAAATTGCTACCCTTATCCTGCTTACCTTTACTCTCTTTTGCCACGCGCAAGTAAGAGAGAATATTGTTATAGAATGGAATGAAAAACAAAATTATCCAATTGGTGATTATAGCGTAAACATTCCGCAGTTTAATGGTTCTAACCTCGTTTATAACAGCGCGAAAAAGGAAATACTTTATTCAACGAGAAAAAAGAATTCGTCCTTAATTGATGAGAAATCTTTACAAATCACCAATGTTATTTATGAAAACATCGAAGAATCTAAGTTGGGCGATCTTTCCAAAGAAGCAATTCCGACTTCTCTAAAATCTTCTATTAAAAATAATATTGCTCGAGACGTTTATTCATCAATTTTAACGATTTCACCTATTGTTAAGGATGGCAGTTCTTATAAAAAAATTATTTCTTTTACTTACTCTTATTCTGCCTCTTCATCTAGAGTAAGTTCTGAAAACAATCTACCTCAAACTACAAATTCGGTTTTAAGCTCAGGCAAATGGTATCGTTTTTACATTGAAAAATCTGGAGTTTATAAAATATCTAAATCGTTTTTAGAAAGTCTTGGCATTAAAACTTCCACTTTAAATCCGAAAAAAATTAAAGTATATGGAAATGGCGGACGAATGGCTCCCTTGAGCAATACTGCTTCTTATCCATTTGATTTAACTGAAAATGCAGTTCAAGTAATTGGTGAAGACGATTTAAAATTTGACGCATCTGATTATATTTTATTTTATGGCGAAGGTGTAGACAATTGGAGTCAAGAAAACAAAACCAATTTAAATTTATACAGCGAAAAATCATACTATTATATTACTGTTGATGGTGAAGATGGTAAAAGAATTCTAGATTTACCACAACCTTCTGGAAGCGCATCGGTTACCATAAACACATTTGACGACGAGAAATTCCATGAGAAGGATTTAAACAATATCGGACGATTAGGTCGTGTATGGTTTGGCGAATCGTTTAGTTCAGATAACGAACAAGAATTCGAATTAAAATTTGAAAATATCGTAACAACTATTCCTGCAACAATTGAAATTCACGTTGGTGGAAATTCGTTTGTCGCAACAAATTTTAATATAAAAGCAAACACACAAGACATAGGAACATTGACCTTAAATCCAGTACCACTCAACTCCGGATTAGAAGCTAGTCACAACACTTTAATAACGAACATTCCTTCGAACGAAGAATTTAAAATAAATCTAACCTATGATAATGGCGGAGTTCCTGCATCAAAAGGATTTTTAGATTACATTATTATAAGAGCTAAACGAAACTTAGTAGGTTATAACAAACAATTTAGATTTCAATATAATGCTGCAAATTCTACCGCGGGAATTGGTGAATATGTACTAAGTAATGCTTCAAATATTAACCAGGTTTGGGATATTACAGATATTTTTAATACATCAAAAATTTCAAATTCTGGAGCTGCAACATTTTCTTTCAAAAGTGAATTAGGCGAAATTAGAAAATATATAGCCATTGACCCAAACGATTATTATACTCCTCTAAAAGAAGCAAAATCGGCGGTAGCCAATCAAAACATCAAAGGAACTATTTTTAAAGATGCTGCAGGAAATTTTAAAGATATTGATTATTTAATAATTACACCGAGTGCATTTAATTCTCAGGCAGAAAAGTTAGCTACTTTCCACAGAAATTATTCGCAACTGAATGTAAAAGTGGTGAATCTTGAAAATATATACCAAGAATTTTCATCAGGAAAGCAAGACATTGCAGCAATTAGAAATTTAGTAAAATATGTTTACGACAATGCATCTAGCCCAAGTAATAGAATAAAATATTTAAATTTATTTGGAGATGCCTCTTATGACTTTAAAAATAGAATTCCTGGAAACACCAATATTGTTCCAATTTATCATGCAACAAACAGCTACTTTTCTGGAGAAAGTTCCTTTTGTTCGGATGATTTCTTTGCATTAATGGATAGTAATGAAGGTGATGTTGAAGTAACCAATGGTGGTATTGATATTGCCGTAGGAAGAATGCTAGTTTCATCTGCAACTCAAGCCGATGAAATGGTCAACAAAGTAATTGAATATCATGATTTAAAATCCTACGGAAGTTGGAGAAATAACTATGTTTCTATTTCGGATGATTCTGATAAAATTCCAGATGCCACTTTACAAGTACGACAAAACTCTTTAACAGACGAAATTCACGCAGAAAAACCATTTATAAACTTCAAAAAAATACTTCTTGATTCTTACACACAAGAAACATCTGCAGGAGGAAACCGATATCCAGAAGCGAAAGAAGATATTAGAAATGCTTTCGAAAAAGGAGCATTAGTCTTCAATTATTTAGGACATGGTGGTGAAGACGGTTTAACAGGTGAACGAATTTGGGATAAATTTGACGGTTCTAATTTTAACAACAGGTACCGCTATCCTTTATTTATAACAATCACTTGCGAATTTTCACGTTTTGATAATCCGTTACGACAAACCGCAGGAGAATTCACCTATTGGAATCCAACTGGAGGAGCGATTTCTATGATTACAACCGTTAGATCAATTGGACAAACAACGGCAGAAGATTTTAATGATGTGCTTTCAGACAGATTGTTCTCTTATGATTCAAATGAATATGTATCTATTGCAGAAGCATTGCGATTGGCTAAAAACGATAGTTTTAATAATTTCTCAACAAGAGTAGTTTTTTTACTTGGCGATCCTGCTTTGATGCTAGCAATTCCTAAACCTAGAGTTGTTTTAACCAAAGTAAACGATGTGCCAATAAACCAACCTATTGTGGATTTTCAAGCATTGGCTTATGTAAAACTTTCGGGAGAAGTGCAAGATGAAATTGGAAATGCATTACCAACCTACAATGGTGAATTAGCCGTTAACATATTCGATAAAAATTACACAAAAGTTACCTATAATAACGATAATTACAGTCCGCCAATTAGTTTTACCAGTTTAGGAGAAACTATTTTTAGAGGAAATGCATCTGTAAATAATGGCCAATTCGAATTCGGATTTGTCGTTCCTAAAGACATTAAAATTCCTGTTGGAAACGGAAGAATTAGTTTTTATTCTAAAAGAAACACAATATTATTAGACAAAACTGGATATAACACTGACATTAAAATTGGAGGAATAAACACCAGCGCCGTAGCAGATAATACTGCGCCAAGAGTTAGATTATACATGAATGATGAAACCTTTGTAGAAGGCGGAATAACAAATCAATCTCCATTTTTCCTGGCATTTCTAGAAGATGAACACGGTATAAATACGGCAAGCGGAATTGGTCACGACATTGTTGCCATTTTAGATGGTGACGAAAATAATCCGTACATATTAAACGATTATTATGAAACCGAATTAGACGATTTTACCAAAGGAAAAATACGCTTTCCATTCAGAAATTTAGAATTAGGATTACACACCATTACACTAAAAGCTTGGGACGTTTATAATAATTTTGTAACTGCCGACATCACTTTTATTGTGGTTGGAGATGAATCGATTACATTAAAAAACGTGCTGAATTATCCAAATCCATTTGTAAATTACACGCAGTTTTGGTTTACACACAATCGTCCTTTTGAACCATTAGAAGTTCAAGTTCAAATAATTACTATCACAGGAAAAATTGTTAAAACAATAAATCAAACAGTTGTAACCGAAGGATTCCTTTCAAGAGAAATTACCTGGGATGGAAAAGACGATTTTGGCGATCGAATTGGTAAAGGCGTATATATTTATAAACTAACCGTAAAATCAACGCTAACAAATAAAAAGTCAGAAAAAATCGAAAAACTTGTAATACTTTAATAAAATACTATATTTGTTTAATTATATTTTTGAACCCACAATATGAAAAAGATTTCAATACTGTTACTTTTAGTAGTAACATCACAATTTATTTACGCTCAAGATAGAGTCATTACAACCGGAGTTCCATTTCTTTTAGTTGCTGCTGATGCTCGTGCTGCAGGTCTTGCAGATCAAGGTGTAGCAACATCTGCAGATAATTTTTCGCAACAATGGAATCCAGCAAAATATTCATTTGCATTAGACAAACAAGGATTCTCAATCAGTTACACACCTTATTTAACACAACTTGTAAATGATATTTCATTAGGACAAATAAACTATTACAATAGAATTAATGAAAGAAGTGCTTTCGCAGGAAGTTTGCGTTACTTTGGACTTGGAGATATTGAATTACGTCAAACTGATAGCCCAGATGAACAAGCCCTTGTTGTAACTCCAAATGAACTTGCATTCGACGCCTCATACTCTCTTAAGCTTAGCGAAACATTTTCTATGGCTGTTGCAGGTAGATTTATTCGTTCTAATTTAAAAATTGTCTCAGTAGATAGTGATGTAAAACCTGCAAATACTTTTGCTGTTGATGTAGCTGGATTTTTTCAATCAGAAGAAATTGCTTTTAACGAATTTAATGGTAGATACCGTTTAGGATTTAATTTCCAAAACATGGGGCCAAAAATTAGTTATGATAATGATGAATTTAGTACCAACTTTTTGCCAGCAACAATGCGTTTAGGTGGTGGTTTTGATTTTATATTAGACGATTATAACAAAGTAACTGCAAGTGTTGAATTTGCAAAATTATTAGTACCAACACCACAAGATCCAGATCTAGATGGAGATGGAACTGTAACACCAGAAGAACGAGCAGAAAACAACGAAGATTATAGAAAAATCAGTTGGGTTTCTGGAATGTTTCAATCATTTGGTGATGCACCAGATGGTTTTTCAGAAGAATTAAAAGAATTTACCTATTCTGTTGGAGCCGAATATTTATACCAAGATTCATTCGCATTTAGAATGGGATACTTTAATGAAAGCCCATTAAAAGGTGCAAGAAAATTTTTCTCACTTGGAGCTGGATTCAAATACAACGTAGTAAAAATAGACGTGTCTTACCTATTCTCAGCATCTAGAGTGAAAAACCCATTAGAAAACACATTACGTTTCTCACTTACATTCAATTTTGGTGACAAATACGATGAATACTAGACATTAATTAATCAAATAACAATCCAAATTTCTTAATCGAAGTTTGGATTTTTTTTCCTCTATTATCAAATGAAAGAAATTACAATCAACACTACAATTTCAGTATTTAATGGAATTCCCGATTTACCATCAGAAATTCAATCATTAATGAATCAAGCCATTGAAACTCGCAAAAATGCGTATGCACCTTATTCGAGATTTAGAGTTGGCGCAGCCATATTATTAGATAATGGTAAAATCGTTTTAGGTTCCAATCAAGAAAATGCAGCATATCCATCGGGTTTATGTGCAGAACGTGTGGCTATTTTTCAAGCTGGAGCCATTTATCCAAATGCTAAAATTGTAAAATTAGCCATTACAGCAGCATCAGACACCAATCCAACATTATCTCCTATTCCACCATGTGGCGCATGCAGACAATCGATTGCAGAATATGAATTTAAACAAGAAACACCAATAGAAATTTATTTTATGGGAGAATCTGGTGAAGTTTATAAATCAAATTCAATCAACAATTTATTACCGTTATCATTTGATAAAACATCGTTGTAAGCGATAACGATATAGTTGGTATTTTGTAGTTAAAAAAGTCATTTTAGTACTTATTTATTTTTACATCTACTATCAATATCTTACTTTTGCATTTCGCAATTTTAAATAAATAAATATTGTGATATAATTACAATATCTTTAATCATAGTAATTCATTAAAAAATGAAACCAATTACAAAAGAAACTTACCTTCAATGGTACGAAGAAATGCAGTTTTGGAGAAAATTTGAAGACAAATTAGCTGCCGTTTACATCCAACAAAAAGTTAGAGGATTTTTACATTTATACAATGGTCAAGAAGCTGTTCTAGCTGGAGCAATTCACGCAATGGATTTGTCTAAAGATAAAATGATTACTGCCTATCGTAACCACGTTCAACCAATTGCAATGGGAGTTGATCCTAAAAAAGTAATGGCAGAACTTTACGGAAAAGTAACTGGAACTTCTAAAGGAATGGGTGGATCAATGCACATTTTCTCTAAGGAAAAAGGTTTTTTTGGTGGTCACGGAATTGTAGGTGCGCAAATACCAGTTGGAGCTGGAATGGCTTTCGCCGATAAATATTTCGAAACTGGTGGTGTTACTTTAACCTATTTTGGTGATGGTGCAGCACGTCAAGGTTCACTTCACGAAGCATTCAATATGGCAATGTTATGGAAACTTCCAGTAGTATTTATTTGTGAAAACAATGGATATGCTATGGGAACTTCTGTAGAAAGAACTGCAAATCATACAGACGTTTGGAAACTAGGTTTAGGATACGAAATGCCATGTGGACCAGTTGACGGAATGAATCCAGTAAAAGTTGCTGAAGCAATGACAGAAGCAATCGATAGAGCACGTCGTGGTGACGGACCAACATTTTTAGAAATGAAAACGTACCGTTATAGAGGTCACTCAATGTCGGATGCGCAACTTTACAGAACTAAAGATGAAGTTGAAGAATACAGAAAAATAGATCCAATTACGCAAGTTCTTGATGTAATTAAAGAAAATAACTACGCAACAGAAGCAGAAATTGAAGCAATGGACCAAAGAGTAAAAGACTTGGTGGACGAATGTGAAAAATTTGCCGATGAATCTCCGTTTCCAGAAGTACAACAATTGTACGATGTGGTTTACGAACAAGAAAATTATCCTTTCATACCTCATAGATTATAATTATGGCTACAGTAATAAACATGCCTCGTTTAAGCGATACTATGACAGAAGGAACTGTTGCAACATGGCTTAAAAAAGTAGGTGATACAATAAAAGAAGGTGACATTTTAGCCGAAATCGAAACTGATAAAGCTACAATGGAATTCGAATCATTCAATTCAGGTGTTTTATTACACATTGGAATTCCTGAAGGAGAATCTGCTCCTGTTGATTCACTTTTAGCGATTATAGGAAAAGAAGGCGAAGATATTAGTTCTTTAATTTCCAATACTTCAAATTCCAAATCCCAAGAAGAAAAAGTTGAAGTTAAAGAAGATGTTGCTCAACCTACAACCCAAAACCTACAACCTACAACCTTACCAGCAGGCGTAAAAGTAATCACAATGCCACGTTTAAGTGACACCATGACTACTGGAACCGTTGCTACTTGGTTGAAAAAAGTTGGTGATGAAGTAAAAGAAGGAGATATTCTTGCCGAAATCGAAACCGATAAAGCAACAATGGAATTCGAATCGTTCAACTCTGGAACTTTATTGTTCATCGGAATTAACGAAGGAGAAACTGCTCCAGTTGATAGTGTCTTAGCCATCATCGGACCTGCAGGAACTGATGTAACTGGAATTGCTGAAAACTTTGGTAAAGGTGAAGCTCCAGCGGCAGTTGAAACTACAGAAAAAGCTACAGAAGCTCCGACAAAAGAAGCTACTCAAGAAACAGCAACTGTTACAGCTACAGACAATGGAAGAGTTTTTGCTTCTCCATTAGCAAAACAAATTGCGAAAGATAAAGGAATCAACCTTTCTCAAGTAAAAGGTTCTGGTGAAAACGGAAGGATTGTAAAAAGTGATGTAGAAAACTTTACAGCTTCGGCTCCAGTTGCTGCACCAGCAGCTTCTCAACCAGAAACTCAAGCAACAGCAAAACCATTCGTTCCAGCAGGAGAAGTGGTTACAGAAGAAATAAAAAATTCGCAAATGCGAAAAATCATTGCAAAACGTTTAGCAGAATCGCTATTCACAGCTCCACACTACAACCTTACAATTGAAGTGAACATGGACGATGCAATGAAATCAAGAGCAATCATCAACGCAGTTCCAGATACCAAAGTGTCGTTCAACGATATGGTAATCAAAGCTTGCGCAATGGCATTGAAAAAACATCCAAAAATCAATTCACAATGGAAAGAAGATGCAATTACCATCAATCACCATGTGAATATTGGAGTTGCAGTAGCTGTTGAAGACGGATTAGTAGTACCAGTTTTAAAATTCACAGACGCTATGAGTTTATCTCAAATTGGCGCTGGAGTTAGAGACATGGCAGGAAGAGCAAAAACTAAAAAATTACTACCAACAGAAATGGAAGGAAGTACATTCACAGTTTCTAATCTTGGAATGTTCGGTATCGTTGAATTCAATTCAATCATCAACCAACCCAATTCTGCAATTCTTTCAGTAGGAGCAATCGTTGAAAAACCTGTCGTAAAAGACGGTCAAATCGTTGTTGGAAACACCATGATGCTATCGTTAGCTTGCGATCACAGAACAATCGATGGCGCAACCGGAGCGCAATTTTTACAGACATTAAAAGTCTTTATAGAAAATCCAGTTACCATGCTGGCATAATCGCAAAGCAATTTAAATACAAAATCCTGTTCAGCAATGAGCAGGATTTTTTTTTAATCTGAACTTGTTTCAGATTCTCATATATTTTTTTGGAGCGAATGGCTTGGGCATTCTTGGTTTCCATTTTCCTGCTTTCCGTTCTATCTCGTCCAAAAAGACGAGATGCCACTGCAATCAGGGCTAGATTGCATTTGTATTGAATAGAATTCAGAATAAGAAAGACGTTCAATTTAAAATTCTTACAATCGGTTTAATCTACGGCAAACTATTATTTCCTATTCTTCTCCTCAATCCACTTACTCATATATTTAGTACTAGAAAGTAAATGATGTTGCAAAATAGAACCTATAAAATTAGAATTTCTATGTTGCTTTAAATCTTCTAAAAGCAAATTTACTTCCATAATAAACGCATCCTCAAACAAGGATTTATTATAACGTTTTTCTAAAATCTCAAATCCATTTTCCTGGCATTTATTCCAAAGCTTTTCATCCTGATAAAGTAAAACTGATGCAGTAACAAACTCAGTAGCATTATCTTTTACAAAACCATTCCATTCTATATTTCCGTGCATTGCTTCTGCTCCAATTAAAGAAGTAACACTTGGCGTTCCGCATTGCATCGCTTCAATCAACTTACCCTTAATTCCAGCACCAAACCGAATCGGAGCCAAAACTACTTTAGCTTTTCTAACGACCTCGAAAGCATCTTCTGCTCTTCCCATTATAAAAAAATTCTGTTTAGGTTTATGCAATTGCAAAACTTTCTGCATTGGATAAGCTCCATAAATCATCATTTTAGCTTCAGGTAGTCGCAAATGCAGCATTGGCCAAATAACCTCCGACAAATACTTCACACAATCCCAATTAGGTTCATGAAGAAAATTTCCGATAAAAACAAAATCATTACGTTCATTGTATAATGGAACCAAATCAAGTTTTTCTGCAAAAATCGGTAGATAAAAAAGTAAATCTTTTGAAACCTTAAACTGATTTTGAAGTAATTCAATTTCAAATTCAGAAACCATCAACGAAACATCACATCTTAAAATACTAGCGATTTCTCTTTTAGCAACATCCGAAAATAAATCATCAAAAATAAAATCTCTATTTTCCTTAACAGCCAATTGTCTAGCATTGCGTAAACAATGTAAATCTTCCGTATCAAGAATTTTTAAAGCATCAGGACAACTTTCAGAAACACGCCAACCAAATTGTTCTTCAACCATAAATCGATCAAATAAAACCACATTTGGATTCAACTCCTTTACAAAATCATCAAACGTAGACGAATTCAATTCAATGGCTTTAGAAGTAATTCCCAAGACAGACAAATCATCCGAAAATTCTAAATTTTGAGCTGTACATCCAAAAGTTATTTCATAACCATCGGTTAGAAACAATTCAATTAATTGCATCATTCTACTTCCAGCAGCAGAAGATTTTGGTTCAGGCCAAACAAAGCCAATAATTAATAAAGTTTTAGATTTTAGCATAATAACAAATACAATTACAAAGAAAAGACATAATTTTGCATTAATCTAAAATAGCACAAAAATGTTAGGTCTAAAATTAAAAACCGACCCAAGATGGGTAAATATTGTTGAAGGAAACATCGAAGAAATTCTTACCGACCACGCTTGGTGCGAACAAAAAGCAGCCACTAATGTAATTACTCTAATAACTCAAAATTCTGAACACGAAGAATTAGTTACGTCATTACTTGAAATCGCAAAAGAAGAATTAGATCATTTTCAAATGGTTCACAATATCATAAAAGAACGCGGATTAACTTTAGGAAGAGAACGTAAAGATCATTACGTAAACGAACTATTCAAGTTTCTAAAAAAAGATGGAAGCCGTAACGATGCCTTTGTAGATAGATTACTATTCTCAGCTATGATTGAGGCTAGAAGCTGTGAACGATTTAAAGTACTTTCACAAAACATAAAAGACAAAGAATTAGCAACATTTTACAGAGAATTAATGATAAGTGAAGCAGGACATTACACTTCATTTCTTGCTTTCGCCAGAAAATATTCAGAAAAAGTAGATGTAGACAAACGTTGGAAAGAATGGATAGAATTTGAAGGAGAACTAATCACCAACTACGGTAAATCAGAAACCATACATGGTTAATTAATACGGACTTTTCAATACATAAAGCAATTTCTTTTAAGAAGTTGCTTTTTTTTATGGCGTGCCCCAAGGGTCGTGCTATCCGCTCTATCTTTTCTTTTTTAAGAAAAAAAGAAAAGGATGCCGCTACTATCACTCACGCAACCCAGGAAGAAAACACCATTTTCAATAAATAAGCTTATAAAACTATCCTATTTAAATAGAGTTTTGAGAAAAAGGATAAAGTTTTGCTACAATGCCGCACAATAATTTACTCTAAATAATTAAAGTAAGGCATAGTTATAACCATTCTTTTATATTTAATATCCTTAACATAAAATATATAAAACAAAAAACCCTATCCGATATGGATAGGGTTTTCAAAAAGAAGGCGGCGACATACTCTCCCACAGTTATGCAGTACCATCTGCGCAATCGGGCTTAACTTCTCTGTTCGGAATGGGAAGAGGTGAGCCCCGACGCAATAACCACCTTAAGAGGTTTTGCAAGGGTCCCGATAAATCGGGAACAATACATAATATCTTAACATACTGAGATAAAGAAAAATTATTTTAAGAAAGATTCTCCCTCCCGATTTGCATCGGGAGGAAAATTGCACATAAACTTACGGGTTATTAGTACTACTCGACTATGACATTACTG
>NZ_DQDX01000145.1:3843-5843 GCF_003525665.1 Flavobacterium sp. | reverse complement strand
ATTTTATTAGAAAAAATAGCCGATATCTAAAAATTACAAGAATGTTTTTCTATTAATTTTTTTGCCAATAAATCGGTAGCTTCATCGAGCATCTCATAAACCATATCAAATCCGTTTTGTAAACCATAATACGGATCGGGAACATCAACATTATCTCCAGGGAAAAGTTCGTCAAGAATTCGACTTACTTTCTTTTTGTGATCTTCAGATTTAGCTAAAAAAAGCACATCATCATAATTGGAACCATCCATTACATATATATAATCGAATTCTTCAAAATGTTGTGGAGTGAAATGCTTTCCTTTTTGCGAAGAAATATCAAGTCCGTTTTTTTTAGCAGTGGCAATAGAACGAGAATCGGGTTGTTTTCCAACGTGCCAATTTCCTGTTCCAGCAGAATCTACTACGAATTTATCTTTGGGTAATTTAGATGCTAAGATGCCTTCTGCCAATGGTGATCGACAAATGTTACCTAAGCAAACCATCAAAATTTTAACAGACATACATGTATTGCTTTAAAATGCAAATGTAAAGATTACCACTAATTATAATGATAATTTTTTGTGAATATCTTCAACAAATTTTTTGAATTGCTTATCGGTTGCAACTAAATTATCAACGGTTTTACAAGCGTGCAAAACGGTTGCGTGATCTCGGTCTCCAATTTGCGAACCAATATTTGCCAATGATGCTTTTGTGAATTTCTTTGCAAAGAACATAGCTAGTTGTCTTGCTTGAACCACATGACGTTTTCTAGTTTTTGATTGTAAAGTATCTAAATCCAATTGGAAATAATCGGAAACTACTTTTTGGATGTAATCTATTGATATTTCGCGTTTTACATTTTTAACAAATTTCTCTACAATACTTTTTGCTAATTCTAATGTTACTTCTTTTTTGTTAAAAGACGATTGAGCAATCAACGAAATAATCGCGCCTTCTAATTCACGAACGTTCGATTTTATATTTTGAGCAACATATTCTATGATTTCGTTTGGCATTTCAACACCATCGCGATATAAAATATTATTCAAGATAGAAACTCTTGTTTCGTAATCTGGCTGATGTAATTCGGCAGATAAACCCCATTTGAAACGTGATAACAAACGTTGTTCAATGTCTTGCATGTCAACCGGAGCTTTGTCTGAAGTAAGAATTACTTGTTTTCCGTTTTGATGTAAGTAATTGAAAATGTGGAAGAATACATCTTGAGTTCCTGTTTTTCCTGATAAAAATTGAACGTCGTCAATGATTAACACATCGATCAATTGATAGAAATGGATAAAATCATTACGGTTGTTTTTCTTAACAGAATCTATATATTGTTGTGTGAATACTTCGGCAGAAATATACAACACGGTTTTTTCTGGATATTTATCTTTTATTTCAACTCCAATAGCGTGCGCTAAGTGAGTTTTTCCTAAACCAACACCACCAAAAATCAACAACGGATTAAATGAAGTTCCACCTGGTTTATTGGCAACAGCCATACCTGCAGAACGTGCTAATCTATTAGAATCACCTTCAAGGAAATTGTCAAAACTATAATTAGGATTTAATTGCGACTCAATTTTTAAATTTCTAATTCCAGGAATCACAAACGGATTTTTAAGTTCTGGATTTAGATTTTTAAATGGAGCATCTACATCTTGTGACTTAATTGGACCTCGATGAGCTGATGGCAATTGTTCCGTAAATGGTTGTTTATTGCCATAAGTGTTTTCCATTTTAATTTTATAGAGTAACTTTGCATTTTTTCCAAGTTCTTTGGTAAGGGCAACTTTTAGTAATTTTACATAGTGTTCCTCAAGCCATTCGTAAAAGAATTTACTAGGAACTTGAATGTATAATGCGTTATCAGTTAGTTCTACTGACTTAATAGGTTCAAACCAAGTTTTGTAGGCTTGCTCTTGAATATTGTCCTTTATAAAGGACAGACAGTTTTCCCATACTGATTGCGCAGTTTTGTTCATATATTCTTAAAAATTAATAATTTATCT
>NZ_DQDX01000145.1:394-3803 GCF_003525665.1 Flavobacterium sp. | reverse complement strand
ATAATTTATCTAAAGGTTTTCTTACAGAAGAAAAAGGATTTTCTAGTGTTATTTTTGGGTTAACAAATATGTGAACAATTTTCTTTAAAAAAAAATTAAATGGCATTGATTTTTTGAAAATTTTGTTGTAACGAGTTAAATTTAATTAGATAAAAAGTAAAAAAAACAGATGAAAGGACACGATGTAGAAGTAAGAGTTCGATATGGTGAAACCGACCAAATGGGTGTGGTTTATCATGGTAGTTATGTGCCGTATTTTGAGATTGGAAGAGTGGAATGGCTTAGAAACAAAGGCGTTTCGTACAAATCACTTGAAGAAAGTGGTATTGCATTACCTATTGTGTCAATGCATTTAAATTATAAAAAATCTGCTCGTTATGATGACTTACTTACTGTAAATACTAAATTAAAAAAGTATAGCGGTGTGAAGATAGAATTCGATTGCGAAATTCGTAACGAAAGTCAAGAGTTATTAACAACTGCACATTTTATATTGGTTTTTTTGGACATAAAAAACGGAAAAGCTGTTGTTCCTCCACAATATATTTTAGATATTTTAAAAGCCGAAGTTTAATCTTTTAATTTAATATCAATTTCAAATAAAGTAGTAAAAATGTCGAAAATTATTTCGGCATTTTTTTTTCGCGTAGCAATTTCTATTTCGCACGTTTCTTTCATATTTTGGGAAATGATTTGGAGATTCTTTTCTTTAATAACGCGCATCACTTTATTCATGTTTTTATAATTGAATGCTACTATATAATGTATATCTATAGTTTTTTCGATAATTTCTGATGCTTCCAATGCCATTTGTGCCGAAGTTTTGTAAGCCGATATTAATCCGCCAACGCCCAATTTTACTCCGCCAAAAAATCGAACTACTACAACTAAAACATTGGTTATTGCAAACGATTGTATTTGTCCGTAAATTGGTGCGCCTGCTGAGTTACTTGGTTCGCCATCATCATTGGCTCTAAACTGAATTTTATCGGTGCCAATTTGATAAGCATAACAAAAATGTACTGCGCCATGGTGTTTCTTTCTTAATATATCTAAATGATTTTTTATTTCTTCTTCTGAAGTTACAGGAAAAGCGTAGCCAAAAAACTTACTGTTTTTTTCTTTGAATAAAATTTCTTCCGATGGAAATGAAAGCGTTTTATAGGTATCGGTTGCAGTCAAAACTATAGTGGCAAATGTTTTTGAGAGAACAAATCTACAACGTCTTCTTTTCCAACTTGTAAATTCCATACATGAAGTCCAATACTTGCTGCTGCATCGGTATTTATTTTTTTATCGTCTACAAATAAGGTGCGTTTAGGAGACAAATCGTGTTTGTTTACTATATGACTGTAAATTGCGGCATCTGGTTTTCGCATTCCCATTTCGTACGAATAATATACTTTTTCAAAACATTGGTAAAAATCGCTGAAAAACGAAACGCCTACATTGTCTTCAAATCTGTTGATGTGAATAACGTCGGTATTGGTAAGTAAAAACAATCGGTATTTATGCGAAAGCAATTGTAAAAACTCTAATCGATACAATGGAAATTCTCCAATAATCGTGTTCCAAGCATCACGAATGTCATTTAAACCAGCATTCGGAATAAACTGATGAAACGACTCAATGAATTGAATTTCAGATACTTTTCCTTTTTCGAACAAATCGTTCATTTCAATCAATTCGGGTTTTGGTTCATTTAAACCTAGTTTTTTGAACGCTTCAACTTGCGCTTCTTTTTCTAAATTGATAAAAATGTCACCAAAATCAAAAATTATAGTATCAATCATGATTGAAAATTTTTATTAGTTCGTCGCCTTCAATGGCTTGTTTTTCAAAGTTTTTATATGCAATAACTGGTGCTTTAATTCCGTTTTCTAAAGATTTATGACCTTTAAAAATTCGAGCGTCATCCCAAATATTGGCATCAATAAATGTTTGTATCGTTTGTCTTCCGCCTTCAATTATAACCGATTGAATGTTGTGTTTATATAAAATTTCACACACCGAAAAAACAAGACGAATATCAAAGATACAATTTTCGTAGATTAAATTTTCGGTTGATTGTAAATTTTCTTTTTCTGTGATTACAATGGTTTTAATTTTTTGATCTTTAACGTGGTAATCTTCAGAAATTTTTCCAGTTCGATCTAAAATAATTCTCGTTGGATTGTTTCCGCTCCAATTTCTTGTGTCTAATTTTGGATTATCGTCTACTACTGTTTGTGTTCCAACCAAAATAGCTTGTTCTTCGCTTCTCCATTTATGGACTAATTGTCTTGAAAATGAATTGGTTATCCAAACTGGCTCTTGTTTTTCTTTGGAAAGTGGCGCAATAAATCCATCACTACTTTCTGCCCACTTTAAAATGATATACGGACGTTTTTTAGTGTGAAAAGTAAAAAATCGTTTGTTCAACGCGTTACATTCGTCTTCTAGAATTCCGACAGTAACCTTTTTCCCAGCTTCAATTAATTTTTTAATTCCGCTTCCGGCTACTTTTGCAAACGGATCGATGGTGCCAATTACCACATTCGGAATTTTATTTGCAATAATCAAATCGCAACAAGGCGGTGTTTTTCCATAATGACTGCAAGGTTCTAAACTCACATAAATGGTAGATTTAGAAAGTAGTGATTTGTCTTTAACCGAATTTATAGCATTGACTTCTGCATGTGCTTCGCCCGATTTTCTGTGCCAACCTTCGCCAATAATTTCGTCATTATATACAATCACGCTCCCAACCAACGGATTTGGATAGGTTGTGCCCAAACCATTTTTGGCTAGTTCAATGCAACGTTTTATATATTTTTCATGTATCTTCACATCACAAAAATAAGTTTTTTTGAGTTTAGAAGTTTATAAATTTAGAAGTTTAGTTTACATGTTAATTAGAGAAATTCAACAATCAGATAATAAGCAAATTGCCAATGTAATTCGGGAGGTTTTTATATCAGATAATTATCCAAAAACTGGAACTGCGTTTGCCGATGTTCAATTGGATTTTATGTTTGAAGCTTATGATAAACCAAAATCGGTTTATTTTGTAGTTGAAGATGCTGGTAAAATTATAGGTGGAGCAGGAGTAAGTCAGTTAGAAAATTCTGAAGAAAATATCTGTGAATTACAGAAAATGTATTTTTTAGAAGAAGCTCGAGGCAAAGGAATTGGACATCAAATGATATTGAAGTGTCTTGAAAAAGCAACCGAATTTGGTTATGAAAAATGCTATCTAGAAACGCTTCCCGAAATGCTAAATGCTCAAAAATTGTATAAAAAAGTTGGATTTGAATACCTTTGCGCACCTTTGGGCGGAACTGGTCATACAAGTTGTCCGGTTTGGATGATCAAAAAATTAAATTCCAATTTAGAAATTCCAAATTCCAATATTTAAATTCCAAATTCC
>NZ_DQDX01000145.1:0-272 GCF_003525665.1 Flavobacterium sp. | reverse complement strand
TATTTAAATTCCAAATTCCAAATCCAAAATCTAAATTCCAAAATCTAAATTCTAAATTCTAATGTTATTAAAAGTCTATAAAGCTACCTTTATTCAAGAACTTTCTTCGTTATATGATGAGAAGGAAATTGAGAGTTTTTTCTATATCATCTTAGAACAATTTCATAATAAAAAGCGAATTGATTTGGCTTTGAATCCAGAAATGGAAATGGATGCTTTGCAGTTACTTCGATGGGAAACTGTTTTGTCTGAATTAAAAAAGGAAAAACCGA
>NZ_DQDX01000009.1:10216-18913 GCF_003525665.1 Flavobacterium sp. | reverse complement strand
AAATGTTTTATATCTTCTGAATTTTCAATATTTAGTTCCATCAAACTCAATTTTGAAACTTTATCAGCTTCAAGTTGATTTATTTCTCCATTTTTATCGATATCAATTTCTGGATATTTTTTAAAAACACAATTTTTAAAGTATTTATCTTTAAAATTAATAGTTTGAGAAAAGGAAGTAAAATTAGTAATTACTAAAGTTATCAGGATAAAATATTTTAGCATAGATCTTATTTTGAAATTAATAATTTATCAAACTCAAAATCCCCAAAATAGCAGGAACGCTTTGAACATAAAATATACGTTTAGAAACTGTAAAAGCACCATAAAGTCCGGCAACTAATACGCAACCTAGAAAGAATAAAGCAACGTTTGTACTCCAAATGGCATCTGAAATAAACAACGACCAGATTAATCCAAAAGCTAGAAATCCGTTGTATAAACCTTGATTGGCAGCCATAACTTTGGTTTTTTCAAATTGATCTGCTGGAATGGTTTTAAAAACTTTTCGAGCACGAGTTGTCCATGCAAACATTTCTAACCAAAGAATGTAAAGGTGAATAAAAGCAATAAATCCGACGATGATTTGAGATACAATGTTCATGTTTTTTCGATTTTTAATTTTCTTCTTTTAAAATCTTTTCAATTCTTTTGTCTGGGATTAACCACATTATTGCAACGATAATGTATAAAATCCCTGAGATTAGAGTGTAATATTTGGTTAAAATTACAGCGATTATGTACAAAACTACAGAAACTTTTCCTTTAAAATCTTTACCTAAAGCTTTCGATAAAATGGAGTCTTTTCCATGGTTTGCAATTATTGTATTTTGTAAAATGAAATAGGCGATTGCGTTCATTAACAATACAATTCCATAAAGCATCATTGGGAAAGGAGCAAAGTGGTGTTCACCAATCCAAGCAGTTGTAAAAGGAATTAGTGATAACCAAAATAGTAAATGTAAGTTAGCCCAAAGAATTTTGCCATTTACAGTTTTGACTGTATGAAGCATATGATGGTGGTTGTTCCAATAAATTCCAACATAAATAAAACTCAAAATATAACTCAAAAATTTATGAGATAATTTTAAAACGGATTCAAATGTAGTATCATTTGGTACTTTAAACTCCAAAACCATGATAGTTATTATAATAGCTAAAACGCCATCACTGAAGGCTTCAAGTCTGTTTTTGGTCATAACTAATTGTTTAAATTCCCTAATGTTTTATGAATTTTTCTTTTGTGATGGGTTTGTTTTAAATTTTCGTTTCCCGAAATAATACTTATACTTCCATCAATTTCGAACATAGCTAATTTTACATCTTTATAAAATTCAACTCCGTGTTCGCGCATAGCTTCTTTTAATTCATCATCTGATATATCTAATCTTCCTATGGTTTTGAAATCAATTTTACCATTATGAATAAGAATTTCGGGTTTGTCTTGAACTAAATTTTTAATAAATTCAGATTTAGACATCACTTTTTTGAAAATGAAATTAATGACAAAAAGCGCTAATGCTGCTATAATTCCGCCATAAAGAGAAGTGTTGTTTCCAACCATAGCATTTTGAACCGAATTACTAATTAGTAAAATCAAGATTACATCTGCTGTATTTAATTGAGATAATTGTTTTTTTCCAAAAATTCGGAGCGCAATAATCATAAAAAAATATACAGAAACACTTCGTATAGTAATATCTAAATAAGGATTCATAAGCTATTTACTAATCACTATTTATTTCTTCTTAATGTTACTTTCAATCGCTTTAATCATTTCTCCAGCAATATCTTTATTAGTTGCGCCTTCAATTCCTTCTAAACCAGGAGATGAATTTACTTCTAATAACAGCGGACCTTTGGAAGAACGAATGATGTCAACTCCGGCAACTCTTAAATCCATTGCCTTTGCAGCTTTTATTGCAATTTTCTTTTCTTCAACAGTTGGTTTTACTATAGATGCAGTTCCGCCCATGTGAATGTTGGCTCTAAATTCGCCCGGTGCAGCTTCACGTTGAATTGATGCAACAACTTTTCCGTCAACTACAAATAATCGTAAATCTTTTCCGTTGGCTTCTTTAATAAATTCTTGAACTAATATGTTGGCGTTTAAGCTTTTGAATGCGTTAATTACCGATTCTGCAGCTTTTTTAGTTTCTGCCAAAACGACACCTTTTCCTTGAGTTCCTTCTAATAATTTTACGATTAAAGGCGAACCTCCAACCATTTTTATCAAATCGTCGGTATCTAAAGGTGAGTTTGCAAATCCAGTCGTTGGAATATCAACTCCATTTCGAAGTAATAATTGCAATGAAAATAATTTATCTCGAGATTGTGTTATGGCTGCAGCCGAATTTAAGCAATATACTTTCATTGCTTCAAATTGTCGTGTCAAAGCACAACCATAAAACGTAATGCTTGGCCGAATTCTCGGAATTACAGCATCAAAATTATCCAATACTTTTCCACCACGATAATGAATTTCTGGTTTATCGGCATCCAATTTCATGTAACATTCTTTGATGTTTAGAAAATGCATTTCGTGACCACGCATTTCGCCAGCTTCCATTATTCGTCTGTTGCTGTATAATTCGGGATTACTCGCTAGTAATCCGATTCGTAAACCCGATTTATTGGGAATTGCGTCGACGTATAAATTTTTTAAATTTTCGGTTGTAGTTTGTCCGAGTAAATATTTTTGTTCTGGATCAACCAGAATTCTTCCGCTCATAGCTTCACGACCAAGCAACATTCTAAAACCCATTGAATCTCGGTTTGTTAAAGTCATTTCGATTGCCCAAACCTCAGTTCCAATGTTGATACTTGACTGAATTACATAACGTTGCTCACGAAAACCGCTAGAGCTTTTTACTACACGTTTGTCGATTAGTAAAGCTTCGCAATGAATTACAGTTTTGAGATTGTTCTGAATTGGATTGATATCAAATTTCACCCAATTGATTCCGTCTTTTACAAAAGGAGCAATGTTTATAGCATGTAATGCTGATGTTTTTGCACCCGAATCTACACGTGCTTTTATGGCTGGAATTCCAAGTTCGGGAAACGAACACCATTCTTCTGAACCTAAAATTATTTTTTCTTGTGGCATTTTTTTGATGAATTAAATACAATTCGAAAGTACTACTTTTTTTAAAATCAAAAACCACTAACAAAACAATTTTATCAGCAATTGATATTATGTTTTGTGAGTGGTTTTGTTTTGAGTTTATTATATTCTTAACTCGTTGGTTCTTCTGCCTTTTGAATTTTTACAGTCAATTCTTCTGAACCATCTTCGATATCCATAAATATTTCGTCTCCAGATCCAATTTTAGAAGTAATAATTTCTTCTGCTAATGAATCTTCAACATACTTCTGAATGGCTCTTTTTAATGGTCTTGCGCCAAATTGTCTATCAAAACCTTTTTCGGCAATAAATGCTTTTGCTTTATCAGATAAATTTAATTTGTATCCTAAATCGGCAACACGAGCATATAATTTTTTCAATTCGATTTCGATAATTTTATCAATATCGTGTTTTTCTAATGCGTTGAATACAATTACATCATCAATTCTATTTAAGAATTCTGGTGCAAAAGTTTTCTTCAAAGCATTTTCAATTATACTTTTCGAATTATCATCGGCTTGAGCCACTTTTGCGGCAGTTCCGAAACCTACGCCTTGTCCGAAATCTTTCAATTGACGTGCTCCAACATTAGAAGTCATGATGATAATCGTATTTTTAAAATCGATTTTTCTTCCTAAACTGTCCGTCAAATAACCGTCATCAAGAACTTGCAACATCATGTTGAAAACGTCTGGATGTGCTTTTTCTATCTCATCTAATAAAACTACACAATATGGTTTTCTTCTAACTTTTTCTGTTAATTGTCCGCCTTCTTCATATCCAACATATCCTGGAGGTGCACCAATTAATCTAGAAATCGCAAATTTTTCCATGTATTCGCTCATGTCAATACGAATTAACGCATCTTCAGAATCGAATAATTCTTTAGCCAAAACTTTAGCCAATTGCGTTTTACCAACACCAGTTTGTCCTAAGAAAATAAACGAACCAATTGGACGATTTGGATCTTTCAATCCAGCACGATTTCTTTGGATAGAACGCGATATTTTTAAAACCGCGTCGTTTTGTCCAATCACTTTACCTTGAAGTAGTTCTGGTAAGTTAGCTAACTTATTACTTTCAGTTTGAGCAATTCTATTTACAGGAATTCCAGTCATCATTGAAACGACATCAGCAACGTTATCTTCTGTTACTTGAATACGATTATTTTTAGAATCTTCTTCCCATTGTTCTTGAGCGATTGCAAGATCTTTTTCTATTTTCTTTTCGTCATCACGAAGTTTAGCAGCTTCTTCGTATTTCTGTCTTT
This sequence comes from Flavobacterium sp., assembly GCF_003525665.1. Taxonomy (GTDB): domain Bacteria; phylum Bacteroidota; class Bacteroidia; order Flavobacteriales; family Flavobacteriaceae; genus Flavobacterium. The sequence continues at coordinate 14,517 of NZ_DQDX01000009.1, read as the reverse complement.
TTACAACAGAATTTTTAAGTTCGCGTACTTCTTCCAATTGACGTTCTAATTCTAAAATTTGTTTAGGAACATCAATATTTGTTATGTGAACTCTTGATCCAGCTTCGTCTAAGGCATCAATTGCTTTGTCTGGTAAAAATCGCTCCGACATATATCTGTCAGTCAATTTCACACAAGCTTCAATCGCTTCTTGAGAATAAGTTACACTGTGGTGATCTTCGTATTTATTTTTAATGTTGTTCAAAATTGTAATCGTTTCTTCAACCGAAGTTGGTTCTACAATTACTTTTTGGAAACGTCTTTCTAAAGCGCCATCTTTTTCAATATATTGTCTGTACTCGTCAAGAGTTGTTGCACCAATACATTGGATTTCGCCTCTTGCCAAAGCAGGTTTGAACATATTTGATGCGTCAAGTGAACCTGTTGCGCCACCGGCACCAACTATAGTATGAATTTCATCAATAAAAAGAATAATATCATCGTTCTTTTCAAGTTCGTTCATTACCGCTTTCATTCGCTCTTCAAATTGTCCACGGTATTTCGTTCCAGCAACTAAACTTGCTAAATCTAACGTAACAACTCTTTTATTGAATAAAATTCTTGAAACTTTCTTTTGGATAATTCGCAAGGCCAAACCTTCAGCAATTGCTGATTTTCCAACTCCAGGTTCACCTATTAGTAATGGATTGTTTTTCTTTCTACGGCTTAAAATTTGAGAAACTCTTTCAATTTCTTTTTCACGACCAACCACTGGATCTAATTTTCCTTCTTCGGCCATTTCAGTTAAGTCACGACCAAAATTATCTAAAACTGGTGTCTTAGATTTTTTATTAGATTTATTTGTTGGAGTATTAAAGTTATCGCCTTTTAAGCTGTCATCTTGACCTGAATCTTCATTGAAAGATTCGTTTTTTGGTAAATTTTCTAAAAAATCTTCTTCTTTTGGTGTCATATCTAAATATTGTTCTTTAGCTACTTCATAATCAATTTTTAGCTTATTAAGTAGCTTTGTTGTTGGATCGTTTTCATTTCTCAATATACACAACAATAAATGTGCCGTGCTTATTGATGTACTTTGAAACACTTTGGCTTCAAGGAAAGTGGTTTTTAAAGCTCTTTCTGCTTGACGCGTTAAGTGTAAGTTTTTCTTTTCTATGCTTGTTTCAAGATTTGGATTTGGTGGGCTTAATACTTCTACTTTTCTTCTTAAATGTTCTAAATCAACAGATAGGTTATTTAAAATAGATATTGCTTTACCATTTCCATCGCGCAAAATGCCTAACATTAAGTGTTCAGTACCAATAAAATCGTGTCCTAAACGTAATGCTTCCTCTTTGCTGTACGTAATAACATCTTTTACTCTTGGTGAAAAATTATCATCCATTTTTTTATATATATAATTATGGTAAATTTAGTGAATTACTTGAATTATTACAAATATCATTCCGACTAAAACACTTGTCAGTAAATTGACAAAAAAATAGTCATATATAAAAGGTAGTTTAATGTAAATTTATTAACCATTATTAAGGTGTATTTTGTTAATAAATCATTGAAATAAGTAGTCTAAAATGCTTTTAAAAATAGCAAAAAGATGTATATTGCACGTTTGAATTCTAAATTAATTTATTTTAAAAATTTATAAATATGTCTGACGGAGAAAAGTTAATTCCTATTAACATTGAAGACGAAATGAAGTCAGCTTACATCGATTATTCGATGTCAGTTATTGTATCAAGAGCATTGCCAGACGTGCGTGATGGTTTAAAACCAGTGCACCGAAGAGTATTATATGGAATGTATGATTTAGGAGTTTTCTCAAATAAAGCTCATAAAAAATCCGCAAGAATTGTTGGAGAAGTTTTAGGTAAATATCACCCACACGGAGATACATCGGTTTATGATGCAATGGTTCGTATGGCTCAAGAATGGAGTTTACGTTATTTATTAGTTGATGGTCAAGGTAACTTTGGTTCTGTAGATGGCGATAGTCCTGCGGCGATGCGTTACACTGAGGCAAGAATGAAAAAAATGTCAGAAGACATTATGGCAGATATCGACAAAGAAACAGTTGACTTTAAACTAAATTTTGACGATACTTTGTATGAACCAACAGTAATGCCAACTCGTGTTCCTGCTTTACTTATAAATGGAGCTTCGGGAATTGCAGTAGGTATGGCAACAAATATGGCGCCACACAATATTACTGAAGTTATTGATGGAACATTAGCTTACATTGACAATAATGATATTGAGATTGACGAATTAATCACAATGATCAAAGCTCCAGATTTTCCTACAGGTGGAATTATTTACGGAATGGAAGGTGTTCGTGAGGCATTTAAAACAGGTCGTGGTAGAATTGTAATTCGCGCCAAAGTTGGTTTTGAAGAAGTAAACGGTAAAGAAGCGATCATTGTAACCGAGATTCCTTATCAGGTTAACAAGGCAGAAATGATTAAAAAGACTGCCGATTTAATTAATGATAAAAAAATTGAAGGTATTTCAAATATCCGTGATGAATCGGATAGAACTGGAATGCGAATTGTTTACGAATTAAAACGTGATGCAGTTCCAAACGTAGTTTTGAATACTTTATATAAATACACACAACTTCAATCTTCTTTCAGTGTTAATAACATTGCATTGGTTAAAGGAAGACCGCAAATGTTGAATGTGAAAGATTTAATTCACTATTTTGTTGAACACAGACACGATGTTGTTGTTAGAAGAACACAATTTGAATTAAGAAAAGCAGAAGAAAGAGCCCATATTCTTGAAGGTTTAATTATTGCTTCAGATAATATTGATGAAGTAATTGCTTTAATTCGTTCATCTAAAGATGGAGAAGAAGCAAGAGCCAAATTAATTGAACGATTTAATTTATCTGAAATTCAAGCGCGTGCCATTGTTGAAATGCGTTTACGTCAATTAACAGGTCTTGAGCAAGATAAACTTCGTGCAGAATATGAAGAAATCATGAAATTAATCAACCATTTAAGAGCTTTATTGGAAAGTAAAGAGATGAGAATGGAATTAATTAAAGAAGAGCTTGTTGAAATTAGAGATAAATATGGTGACGATCGTCGTTCTGTAATTGAATATTCTGGTGGCGATGTAAGTATTGAAGATTTAATTGCCGATGAAAATGTGGTAATTACAATTTCGCATGCAGGTTACATCAAACGTACTTCATTAACAGAATACAAAACTCAAAATAGAGGTGGAGTTGGACAAAAATCGGCTGCTACTCGTGATCAAGATTTCTTAGAACATTTGTTTGTAGCAACGAATCACAATTACTTATTGATTTTCACTCAAAAAGGAAAATGTTATTGGATGCGTGTTTACGAAATTCCAGAAGGAACAAAAGCAAGTAAAGGTCGCGCACTTCAAAACCTTATCAATATTGAGCCAGACGATAAAGTAAAAGCATTTATTTGTACTCAAGATTTAAAAGATCAAGATTATATTAAGAGTCATTATATAATTATGGCTACCAAAAAAGGTCAGGTTAAGAAAACTTCTTTAGAGAAATATTCTAAACCAAGAGTTAACGGAGTTGCAGCAATCACTATTAAAGAAGACGACGAATTATTGGCAGCAGAGATAACTAATGGTAGTAGTCAAGTTTTAATTGCAGTAAAATCGGGTAAACTAGTTCGTTTCGAAGAAGCTAAAACTAGACCAATGGGTAGAACTGCATCTGGAGTTAGAGGTATTACGTTAAGAGATACGCAAGACGAAGTGATTGGCATGGTTTCTGTTGATGAGAATAATATCAATGACACTCAATTATTAGTCGTTACCGAAAATGGTTATGGTAAGAGAACGAAACTTGAGGATGAAGGTGAAGCAGTTTATAGAATTACCAATCGTGGTGGAAAAGGTGTAAAAACTTTAAACATAACTGAAAAAACTGGAGCTCTAGTTTCAATCAACACAGTTACCGATGCTGATGATTTAATGATTATCAACAAATCTGGGTTGACTATTAGAATGGATGTTTCTACTTTAAGAGTTATGGGTCGAGCAACTCAAGGTGTTCGTTTGATTAATATTAAAGGAAACGATTCTATTGCTGCTGTAACTAAAGTTATGAAAGATGAAGAGGAAGAAGCTATTGCTGTTGACGGAGAAGAATTAGAAATTGATCCAAATGCAGTTTTAGAAGATGATTCTGATGATGACGATGACGTTGCTGATGATCAAGAAGATGCCGAAGAAGAATCGGATGAAACTGAAGAGTAAAAAATAAATTAAAAATAAATAAAAGCCATGTAACCTAATAGCAATATTAA
>NZ_DQDX01000009.1:5346-10170 GCF_003525665.1 Flavobacterium sp. | reverse complement strand
ACTAATAGCAATATTGATTTCATGGCTTTTGCAATAAACAATAAAAACAATTAAAATTAAATTTTATGAAAATTAAACAAATAATAATTGCAAGTTCATTATTAGTTTCTGTTGCTTCTTTCGCCCAAAAAGACGAGTTGAAAGCGTTAAAAAAAATATATGCCAAAGAAGAAATTAAAGGTGCCGATTTACTACAGTATAAAGCTTTAGTAGCTAAATTAGAACCATTAGCAACAGAAGAGGCCGATAAAGTATATGCAGGATTTTATAAATCAATGACTCCTGTTTTAGAATCTTTAGCTATAGACAAAACAATGCCACCAATGCAACAGCAAATGGCAATGGCAAAATTAGTTAGCCCAAAAGCTATATCTGATTTAGCTGCAGGATTGAATGCCACATTGGATTACGAAAAAAAATCTGGTAAAAAAGTATATACAGATGATATTTTGGAAACAGTTACATCGTTTAAACCTGAATTTTTAAATTATGCTGTTGCTCTTGAGAAACAAGGAAAAATAAAAGAATCTTCTCAAGTTTTATATGCAGTTTATCAATTAGATAAAAAAGATCAAGAGAATTTATATTATGCTGCTGGATATGCTGTGAATGCCAATGATTATGATAGTGCATTAAAATACTATCAAGAGTTAAAAGATGCAAATTATTCTGGAGAAAAAACTCTTTATTTTGCTAAAAATGTAGCTTCTAATCAAGAAGAATTATTCAATACAAAAAACGAAAGAGATAACTTAGTAAAGTTAAAAACTCATTCATTACCAAGAGAAGAAAAAGTTCCTTCTAAAAGAGGCGAAATCTACAAAAACATTGCAATAATTTTACTTCAAAAAGGTCAAAATGAGGAAGCTAAAACTGCAATTGCCGATGCTAGAAAAGCCAATCCGGATGATGTTTCTTTAATTGTAACGGAAGCGGATTTATACTACAAGTTAAAAGACAATGAAACATACAAAAGATTAGTTAACGAAGCACTAGCTAAAAATCCTAATGATGCGAGTTTAGTTTTTAATCTAGGTGTTGTTTCGAACACTGCAAATCAATTTGACGAAGCTAAAAAATATTATACAAAAGCTATCGAGTTAGATCCAAACTTTATTGATGCTTACTTAAATTTAGCTGACAATATTTTGAAACCAGATTCTAAATTAGTTGAAGACATTAATAAATTAGGTTCAAGCACAAGTGATAAAGACTTAAAAAAATACCAAGCGTTAACTGTTGAAAGAAAGAAGATTTTTACTGAAGTTATGCCCGTTTATGAAAAGGCATTAGAACTTTCAGAAAAATTAGATCAAAGCGTTCCTGCTAATAAAGAACAAACTAACGTAATTAAGTCTAACTTAAAAACAGTTTACAGCTTTTTAGAATTATCAGAAAAATCTAAAGCTTTAAAAGCAAAAATGTAATTGCAATAAAAAAGCCGAAATATAATTTGAAAATGCCCCAAAATGTTAGACACTATTTGGGGCTTTTTTTATGGAATGAAAAGGGTTAGTTTTCATAAGACTTGGTGAAATTGTTTTATTACTGAGAATAAATTACAGTTATTCTATTTATTTTAAGCTTAAGGTATTAAAGACTTATATTTTGACAATTACATTAGTAAAAGAATAAAGTCATACTTAAACAAAATGAGCCCGATAAAGTATCGAGCTCAGTATTATCAAAACCAATTTTAAGTTTCTTAAAACTTTTTGGTGAAGTTTATTTTAATCAATTGTGGATTTTATTACTCTGCTTTATAAAACTATGACTTATTCTCTTTATTGAAATAAACCAAGTAATAATACATTTGTTTTTCTTCATCCCATCCTTTTTCTACAAATTTCTCTGCACTTTCTGGATTGATAAAATCTAGTTTTATTTGAATATTTGTATCAAGATTGATTACGTTTTTAATTGATTTTCTAACATCAGTAACTGCTGCATTTGCAATAGGAAACGACGTTACATCTTCAATGCTGTATTTTTCACCTCTATCGGCTTTATAGCTTTTAAATTCCGGAATCAAATCTGGATTATCCATAACATCATTCAGGAAAGCTGTTTCTTCAAATTCGTCGTTTTTAGCAAAATGATTTACCGCACGATTCATAAACATTACTTCCTGCTTTTTGTCTTCGGCAGGAAAAACAACTTCTTTAGCAAACTCTTGACAGAATTTTAAATACTTCTTAGTCATAAAATTTTCATCCTGAAAAGCATCTACAGAAAGGAAATGTTCTAACCAATATCTTGCATCGTATCGATTGCTATCAACGGTTAAGATTTTGTAACCTTCTTCTTTTTTGTAATTGAAAATAAGACAACCTTTATCTAGTTTGTTCAAGTTAATTCCTTCTTGAAGAATCATTTCTAAACTACTGTTTTTCTCTTCAAATTGTAAAAAATCGGTACGTAATTCACTTTTAAAAATACCAATAGCATCAACAACATTATTGTCAATTGATACATTAGTTAAATAAGTTACATAAACTTCTCCGTTTTTAATGTGCGGATGATTGGATTGCTCAAATAAATGATTGGTAATTTTTTTAGAAATATCATGTACAGCACTCGGATTTGTAAAAACCTCGGTCGCAAAATTGAACATTTCATTGTATTCTAAATCTACTTCGTGTGCAAATTGAAAGTAGTTTTCTTCTTTCTCACGAAACGATTTAAAGAAATATTCCTTCAATAAAGGAACAATTTCATCGTTTAATCCATAAGGACTTTCAGATAGAAAAATGGCTTCGTTACGGCTTTTGTTTCCAACTCTATGGATGGATAAATTCTCAATGTGGGCGTTGAATAAGTTAATCATTTTTTGTTATTTAGAATAAAGATAATAGAATATAGAACATAGATTGTTCAGATAATTCTACACATCTTTACTTATTTAAGAAGTCTTTTCTCTATTTTCTATTCTCTATTTTCTTTTCGAAATTTAATTCCAATTTTCTTCAAATCCATAATCTTCAAAGCTGTCGTCGCTTCCAAAAGCATCAAGATCGTCTTCGTCTAAATCGTCTTCAAATTCGTTGTAGCTTTCTTCTTCATCAAAATCGGCTTGAAAATGTTTTTCCATAGCTTCGGCTGGCATTTCTCCGTGAGAAAACAATAAACTTGGGTAAATTACTCCAGTTTCTATCGTTTCTTCAACAGCAGCAAGTTCGACTAAAAATGTCCACATATTGATGAAATCATAAACATAAATGATTTTGGTATTGTCAGTATCTAAAATATCTGCCAATTGATAATCGCTCATAATCTTGTTCTCACCAGGAATATCTCCAGAGTCAAACATCGGAATTTCATCTTCTTGATTCCAAGTATCATCACATGTATAAAACGAAGCAACTTCCAATCCGTCAAAGCCAAAAGCATTAACGATTGCATTGTGCAAATCTTCTAAAGTGTCGTCTTGAAGGATTGCGATATCTCTAAAAATATCTTCTTCAGCATCTAGAATTACTCTAAATTTATAAACCATAATCTAAATTTTAATAAAGCGTCAAAGGTAAAATTAAATTTTAGATTTTAGATTTCAGATGTTCGTTTTGTTAATAAGATTTTATCGGCGAATTAAAATTTGAAACCAATTTTTATTCCACCATATTTTGCTGATGATCCAGTTTTAAATTCACGAGTAAGATGCGCGATGAAGTATTCAAAATACAATGTCTTGGTTTGCAGAATTAAACCATAATTATTTTGTGCAGTAAATCGTTCAATTGAATTCGATGAAATGGTGTACGGACTTTTATCATTAAATAATCCGCCTTGAAGTGTGGCATCGTATCCAATTATGTTTACTGATGGTTGTAAAAACAGGTACAATTGAAATTTATTTTTGTTTTTAACCGATGTAAAAGCCGAATTTATAATTCCGAAACTGGTATTAAATCCAACTGATGCATTGGTAAATAAGGTTCCAAATTGCATTTTTGAATTTGCATTTAAAGCAAATAAATCGTTGTATCGAACGAGTTGTTTCTCATAAATCAATCCGTAATTCAGCACAACATCATTCTTAATTTGATTTTGCCAACCCATCGGAATCGTGTTTCCAGTGGCTTCGTGAATTCCAACTTGCATTTCTTTCCCAAAAGCTCCAGGACCAATTAATCCAACGCTTAAAGTAGAAACCAATCTCGATTTTTGGATGGTATCTGTTGCAATAGAGAAACTTTTTAGCATTATCGCTGCCGCAAATGGTCGGTCGCCCAATTGTATTTCGGGACTTCCAATTCTGAAAGGCGTAAAACCAATGTGTTCAATGGATAAACCGTATTTGAGTTCCGAATTTTTAGGTTTTAAAAACAATTTATTAACTGGATTTTTTTCTAAAAATGGAGCAACTAGTTCAAAATTATAACCTTGTGTATAATTTTCATCGGTAGAACCAAAATAGTCATTATCATAATTAAACCTAAAGTAGGAATCACTTTTAATGTCTCTAAATGACGCAGTGTTTTCTATTTTTTGAGCCAATAGAATATTTGAAAATGCAAATACAAATACGATAGTAATAATGATTTTTTTCATACTATCATCTACGAAAATAAGCAGTTGACAGTTTGATTATTTCAAATTACTTTTCATAAAATTCAATTGGTAGACCATCAGGATCGGTAATAAAGAAAAAGTTTTTACCTGTAAATTCATCAATTCGAATTATTTCTGAATCGATATTTTTTGAAATCAAATAATTTCTAGTTTGTTCAATGTCATTTACTTCAAATGCTAAATGACGTAATCCACAAGCTTCGGGTTGTGAAACTCTTTGCGGCGGATTTGGAAATGAAAATAATTCGATGC
>NZ_DQDX01000009.1:0-5261 GCF_003525665.1 Flavobacterium sp. | reverse complement strand
ATAAGAATCGCGCTCTTTTCGAAAAACTTCTGCAACAATTTTGAAACCTAAAATTTCGGTATAAAATCTTTTAGAAATCTGATAATCAGAGCAAATTATGGCGATATGATGAATTTTATTTAAGTGTATCATTATTTTAATAAAGTTACAAATTTACAATTTTTACAAATGAATTTTAACGTAGTTTACAATTCATCCACGTAATTCTACAATTCAGTAAAAACAAGTTTATAATTGCAATAAGTTACTGCAACTTTGCTTCATCAAAAACCAATCAACAAATGAAAACAATAATTACATTTTTAATCGCACTAATTGCAACGTTAGGATTTTCGCAAGCTACAATTTCTGGAAAAGTAGTTGATGAAAAAAATAATGCTATCGCTGGAGCAAATATTTTTATCGATGGAACTTATGATGGCGCAACTTCCAATGAAAATGGTGAGTTCACTTTTACAACTTCAGAAACTGGAACAAAAACATTGGTAATTTCTTTTCTTTCGAATGAAACTCTGAAAACGTCAATTGAAATTGAAAACTATCAAAGTAAAACATTCAAACTAAAAGAAAGTATGAATTCGTTGGATGTTGTAGTCATCAACGCAGGAACTTTTGAAGCTGGAGATAAATCTAAAAACACCGTTTTAAAACCACTAGATATTGTTACAACTGCTGGTTCTAACGGCGATATTGTTTCTGCATTGCAAACTTTACCCGGAACCCAAACCGTTGGCGAAAGCGGAAGACTGTTCGTTCGTGGTGGTGAAAGTGATGAAACTCAAACTTATGTTGACGGAATTCGAGTAGCGCAACCTTTTGGCTCAACAACTCAAAATTTACCAACTCGTGGACGATTTTCACCATTTCTTTTTAGTGGAATTTCGTTTTCAACTGGTGGTTATTCTGCCGAATATGGTGAAGCTTTATCAAGTGTTTTATTGTTGAATACAACTGATATGGCAACAGAAAACAAAACCGATATTTCTTTTATGACTGTTGGTTTAGGTGTCGCAAATACTCAAAAATGGAAAAAAAGTTCGCTTACATTTAACACAGCTTACATAGATTTGGCTCCATATCAAGTAGCGATTCCGCAAAATGTAGATTGGAATAAAGCGTTTCAATCACTTTCTGGTGAAGTTGTTTATCGTTATGAATTGGAACGAGGATTATTTAAATTATACGCAGCTTTTGATGCATCACGTTTTGATTTAAATCAGGAAAGTATAAATTCTGTTGCCAAAACTAGAGTCGATTTGAAGAATAATAATCTTTATGTAAACGCTTCATACAAAGGAAGTTTTGGTTCTAATTGGCAATTAACATCTGGTTTAAGTTATGGTTTAGGAAACAACAAAATTGGTTTGGATAATCAACTGATTGATAATACAGAACATGCATCTCATTTGAAATTAAAACTAAGAAAATCAATATCTGATAGAGTGAAATTGTCATTTGGAGCCGATTATTTTACTACAAAATTTGATGAAAAATATTCGTTTATAACTAATCAAACAGGTTACAATTCAAATATTGCAGCAGCATTTACAGAAGCCGATATTTTCTTTTCTAAAAAATTGGCAATGAAAGTAGGAGTTCGAGCTGTAAATAATGATTTGTTAGATGAAACTTCCATTTCTCCAAGAACTTCAATTGCTTATAAAGTGAGTAAATCAAGTCAGTTTTCGTTTGCTTATGGCGAATTTGAGCAAGCGCCAAGACAAGATTATTTAAAATTTAATTCCGATTTTAATAATGAAAGAGCATCGCATTATATCTTGAATTATCAATATAATGAAGGCAAACGCACTTTTAGAACAGAAGTTTACTTTAAAGATTATAAAGATTTGGTAAAATATGACACACAAATTGCACAATACGATTCGAATTATAACAACAACGGATTTGGTTTTGCTAAGGGATTAGATGTTTTTTGGAGAGACAACCAATCGGTAAAGAATTTAGAATATTGGGTTTCGTATTCTTATATCGATACTAAACGTGATTATAAAAATTATGAAGGCGAAGTTACTCCAAGTTTTGTAGCCAAAAATAACTTTTCGATAGTAACAAAATATTGGATAGACGATTGGAAATCAAGTGTTGGATTATCTTACAGTTTCAATTCTGGTCGTCCTTACGATGATCCAAATGAGATGGATTTCATGAACGGAAAAACTAAAAATTACAATAACGTGAGTATGAGTTGGGCCTATTTGTTAAGTCAGCAAAAGATATTATTTATCTCAATAAGTAATATTTTAGGAACAGAAAACGTGTTTGGCTACGAATATGCAAACTCACCAGATTCAAATGGAGTTTTTCAAAGAAAAGCAATAATTCCAACTGCAGATCGATTCTTCTTTGTCGGATTCTTTTGGACAATAAGTGATAATAAAAAAGACAATCAGTTGAATAATTTGTAGACTAGAATTTTAATGTATCAGGATTTTGACGTGTGTCATACAATCTTAAAATTTCAATTCTTGCATCTGTTTCTCTGTAATAAAGTGTGTTTTGCTTCGTCACGACACACTTTCTTATTTGTAGTTCAAGGTTTAAATAAGGAAACTGATTTGGGTTTTTATGAATTAAATCAATGCAAAAATCCAGTTTAGAGATGAATTTTAGACAAACGGTATTGTTCCAACGATTTTCCAAATATTCAAGTAATTTGGCAAAATCTTCCTCAGCATGCGAAGACCATTTTATTGGTTTACGCATATTTCTTTTTGTATTTATCCATGATGGTTTTATGGTCAATTCCTTCAGAAGAATTCATTTCTTCAATAGCATCAATTAGCCCATTTTGTTGAGATTTTGATAATGAATTCCATTCTTCAGTATCATTTTCTTTATTTATGAAATTAACAAATAATCCATAAACTTGTTCCAATTTGGATTTGTCAAGAGTATCAATTTCTCTAAATAATTTTAATTTTAATTCTGCTGAACTCATAACTGTATTTTTACCAAATTTACAAAAAAAATCATTTGTTTACAATTCATCCCAAAAAATCAACATTTCAGTAAGTATAAATTTCACAGCACATACAAACACAATACTTTTACATCAGAATTAAGAACAAGAGTTTTAATCATCAATAAAAAATCAATAATAATTTTAAAAATTAGAAATCATGACCAAAATTATCACAACATTAGTAGTATTTTTAGCATCAGTTTTAACTGTAAATGCACAACAGTATGAGCAAGGAATGGGAAAAGCATTCACAACTTGGAGAACAGGAAACGCAACAGAAGCGTCAGCTTTATTTGAAAGAATTGCATCGGTTGAAAAAACAAATTGGTTACCAAATTATTATGTAGCTTTAGTAAACACAACAGAAGCTTTCAATCCAGCAAATGCTAAAAACGCTACAGCTTTAATCAATAAAGCACAAGCAGCTTTAGATGCATCAGAATTAATTTCGCCAAACAATGCGGAAATTCTAATTATGCAAGCTATGATCAACACCGCTTTAATCGTTCAAGATCCAATGACGAACGGAATGAAACTTTCGGCACCAACCATTGAATTGTATGAAAAAGCGTTAAAATTGGCTCCAGAAAATCCAAGAGCTGTTTTCGGAAAAGCAGATTTTGAAATAGGTGGAGCGCAATATTGGGGAACAGACACCAAACCAATGTGTGAGCAAGTTGCAAAATCTATCGAATTATTTGCTAAATTTAAACCAGAATCACAGTTTCATCCATCTTGGGGTTTAGACAGAGCGCAAGAAACATTAAAAAACTGTGGTAAATAGTTTGTAGTAGCGAATGGTTCGGGCTTTTTCGACAAACGCATTTCCTGCTTTTCGTTACAATCTTTCTGTTTTTAAAGAAAAAACAAAAAGGATTTTCACTACAATCAGGGCTAATTAATAATCCATTTGAATAGAAATTAAATATGATAACCAAATTAATCAAAGAATTACCAAGAGCTCTTTTCATTTCTGTTAGTATCTTTTTAGTTCTAGTAATCATAAGATTCTTATCGGGAGTTCGAATTGAATTGAACTCAAGTTTATTAATCAATTTTGGTTATTCAACTTTATACAGTTTCATGTTGTACTATGCAAATGCTATTTTATTCATGAAACTTGATGAGATTTTTAGCAAAGAAAGGTTCAATAGAAAAAGAATTTTAATAGGTTTTACAGGTTCATTTATAATTTCGGTTGGAGTAATCTTTTTACTGAGAATTTTTGAAGATGTAATTATTGAAGGAAGTTCATTTGCTTTATTTTTTGAAAAAGAAAAGTTTAGTAATTATCTAGTTACCATTGTAATAACATTTGTAGTTACACTTGCTTTTCATGCATTTTACTTTTACAAAGCTTACCAGGAAAGCCGTTTAAAAGAACAAAAGATAATCGCTGGAACTGCGAATGCTAAATTTGAAAGCTTAAAAAACCAAATCGATCCGCATTTTCTTTTCAATAGTTTGAATGTGTTGAGTTCGTTAATCGAAGAAAACCCAGAAAATGCGCAACGTTTTACAACATCATTATCTAAGATTTACAGATACGTTTTAGAACAAAAAGACAAAGAATTAGTAACTGTTTCAGAAGAATTGGCTTTCGCAAAAACGTACATGAATTTGCTAAAAATGCGATTTGAAAACAGTATAACATTCGAATTACCTGAGAATTTTGATAATGCAGATGCCAAGGTAGTTCCTTTGTCATTGCAATTATTGTTAGAAAATACCATTAAACACAATGTGGTTAGCGAAAACAAACCACTTCACATCAAAATTTATATAAAAGATAATTTTTTAGTAGTTGAAAATAACCTGCAAAAGAAAGAAGTTTTACAAGATAGAAAAGGAGTCGGACTTCAAAATATTGTAAGTCGATATGCAATTCTATCGCGCCGAAAAGTCTTGATTGACGAGAACAAAGAGGCTTTTGCAGTTTATTTACCTATTTTAACAAAACAAATAAGCATCATGGAAACATCAAATACATACAACGAAAATACTTCTTACTTGAGAGCAAAAGAACGAGTAGAAAAGTTAAAAGGATTTTACGGAAATCTAGCATCATATTGCTTAGTGATTCCAATATTAATTATCATAAATCTAAACTCGCCACACAAATTTCAATGGTTTTGGTTTCCAATGTTGGGTTGGGGTTTGGGATTAACTTTTCATGCTTTTGAAACCTTCGGATTTGGTAAAAATTGGGAGGAAAAGAAAATTCAAGAAATATTGAATAAACAAAATGATACAAACAATAAATGGAACTAATTATGGA